>CAZAFZ010000090.1:0-4591 GCA_964484745.1 uncultured Gammaproteobacteria bacterium
AAATGTAAAGAAAATTTTGAATTTTGAATTGTAATTTTGATTTATAATTTTTGCAGAGGACTGGCGATAAAAAAAGTTGTTGCAAGTCAAATAATTATATTAGTATAATAGTTCGCCACATCCTCATTTTCCTCCAGTTCAATGATAAATTTTTCTATCGCATCTTTTTCCTCCCCGCCGGCATCTTTCTCGTCTTTGGCCACAAATTCGATTTCCGCGCCTTCAATTGCGATATTTCTATTTTCCAAATATTCCTTAACTTTTTGAAGAGCTTCAATATCTGAATAAATCGTTACGCCTTCTTCCTCTCTCTTGATATCTTGCACTCCCAGATCAATCAATTCTAATTCATCCTGATCGCTGATCGCCGATTCCTGATCATTCAGTATTCGGATAATACCTTTTTTTTCAAAATTCCACATCACGCTGCCGAGCGAACCGCCGTATTTGGCGAAAAGATGGCGTATGCCGGCCGCTGTGCGGTTTTTGTTGTCGGTCAGGCACCTGATGATAAACTGCGAATTTGCCGGCCCGATTCCCTCATAAAGCAATTCCACGATAGCCGCACCGGCCAGCTCGCCGGTTCCGCGCTTGATCGCGCGCTCGATATTCTCTCTCGGCATATTGGCGTCTTTGGCTTTATCGATAGCCAGCCTCAAGCTGAAATTCGCGCCAGGGTCGCCGCCCTTTTCGCGCGCCGCCATGGTGATAACGTTGCCCAATTTAGTAAAAACAGCTCCTTTGCGGGCATCGGTGACCGCCTTTTGCCTTTTAATGGAAGCCCATTTTGAGTGTCCGGACATAAATAAATCAAAAATTAAAAATCAAAATTTAAAATTTAATTCAATATAATAGTAATAATATATAATTTTAATCTGTCATTTTACATTATATTTTATTCGTATCATTCGCATCATTCGCATGCATTCGTATATTGGTATCGCAAATTTGTATCTATAATATACCATATTATTACCTGCCAAATCAAATTTCTTATGGCATTGATTATCAGTATTCTAAGGCATTTTTTCAGCTTAGAGGTATTTCCAAAATTTTGATTCGCGTTGTTTTTTTATTTGGCTAATGATAAAATATAATGAGAAATAAGCAAATATTATGCAGATAGAAAAAATATTTTTAGTGGTTCCGAAACTGATCGAACAGCCGACCTGGGGCGGAGACTATATTTTGGGACTGAAAAAATGGTCCGCAAGAAAGCCGTTTAAAGGCTTAAAAATCGGACAGTCCTACGAACTGTTTTCCGGGACGCAGTTAATGGCTGACGTTCATTCTTCCGAAGACCCTGATTTTACCGGCGAACTCGGTTATGCGGCCGATCCTCGCAGGTTCCATTTTCAGGGAGATAAAATGAGATTGATTCCGTTGCAGAGTCTGATTAAAAACCATCCCAAGGAATTATTGGGGGAAATTGCCCTGAAAAAAACCGGAAAAGAAGTAGTGCTGGTCAAATTAACCCAGGCCAAAGGCAACTCGTTCCAATTGCATGTCAAGCAAAAAGACGAAAGCAGAAAATGGAAATCCAAACCGGAGAGCTGGTATTATTTAGAACCAGGGCTGCTGACGCTAGGGTTGAAGAAAAATGCGGATATCAATAAATATAAAAAGGCATGCCTGGAAATAGAAAACGAATTGAAAAATTTGAGTTCCCGGATAAAAGCGAAAAAGATAACTTATATTAAGGCCAAGGCAGAAGCCAAAAAGATTGTCGAAAAATACAACCCCTGGAAGTATGTAAATTCGGTAAAAGCAAAAAAGGGGGAATTGATCGATTTATCGCCCTGCGGCATCCACCATTCCTGGGAAGAGGATGAAAAAAAATATCCTCTCGGCAACATAGTTTACGAGCTATGCGCTGACGTGATGGATCCGGTTTCTTCGATCAGAAGCTTTGACAAAGGCAAGATCAAGCAGGACGGCAGTTTAAGGAAAGTGCAGATCGAGGATTATTTCAAGTATATTGACAAGTCTCCGAAAGCCAACGATCCGAAGGCGCATATCATGAAACCGAAGGTTTTATATCAGGATGAGAATATAAAAATAGCGAGCTTGCTAAGGGCCAAATTTTACTGTATGGATGAAATTACGATTAATGAGAATTCCGAGCACCGCTTTTCTACCGGCGGATCCTATAATCATATCTACATCAGGTCCGGGAGAGCAGTAATTAAAAGTTCTGCCAGAGCTGTGATTCTGACCGCCGGCCATTCATGCCTGATTCCGGCCTGCCTGAAAAATTACGAGATATTGCCGGTTAAAGGGAAGTGTGAGATTTTAAAAACTTTTATACTGTGATTGGAAATTTTTTTATAAAAATTTTCACAAATATACATTTATGAAACTAATAAATCTTAATGAAAATGTAATACAAGCGTTGGATTTTTTCATGAAAAACAAACCGCCTAAACTTGATTTAAGCCGCTATCAGCTTCCTTTCGTGGCGGGCAGCGGCAATGCATTCCATACCGGAACGATTTTGTTTTCCGGTAAAGCTGCCATTTTTGCAGATGAAAGCAATTTCAGGCCGCTCCTTGCATCTTACGGTCCGATTATAAAACAGGGATTGATAAAGGATGCGATTATCATATCGGCCTCCGGGGAAAAGGACTCGGTTTGGGAAGTTGAACTGGCTCGAAACCACAAACTGAAAACTACGCTATTAACTTGCGAAGCCAATTCCTCGGCAGCCAAAATCGCGGACAAGGTTTATGTCTATAGAAAGATTGCCGAACCTTATACATATAACGTATCGACATATTTAGGCATGATTTTGTCGGCAAGCGGCGAGAAGCCGGCAAATATAAAAAAATTAATTCGCGGAATCAAATTGCCAAAAGAGTTTAAAAAATACAGCGCTTTCTCATTTGTCTTGCCGGATAAATTCGGCAACATTTGCCCGATGCTGGAAATTAAGCGCCATGAACTGTTCGGGCCCTTCCTGTCGCTCCGGGCATTTGCCGAAGGCAGCGCCCGCCACGCCAAATTCGTTATCCCGACTCCCAAGGAGTTGGTTATCAGCGTTGGCTATCGCAATAGCTTATTCGGCGACCCAAAAGCCAGATGGGACATTAAGTTGCCGTCCGGAGCCGGTTTCGGAACAGTCTTCGCATTGTCCTATTGGCTGGTCGGCCAGATCCAGTCAGCCAAGCCGCAATACTTTAAAAATAATATTGCCGAATATAGAAAGGAGCTTGAGCCGAGAATGTACGGGAAAAATAAGCCGGGTGAGGTGATAGTACCCGGGAATTAAAAAATATAGTCTCAAGTCGTAAGTCCCTAGTCGTTAGTCGATTGAATTAATATTATTTTGATTTAAATATGAAATTTGTTTTTGCCAAAAATTATAATGAGTTAAGCAAAAAGGCCGCGGGATTGATAATCAATGAAATCAAGAAAAATCCGAAGCTGCTGGTTTGCGTTGCCACCGGCGCATCGCCGACAGGAACGTACAGGCTGTTAGCCGATTATCGAAAGAAGCATAATGAATTTTTTAAGAATGTCCGGATTATTAAGCTTGACGAATGGGGCGGCTTGGAGATGGATGATCCGGCAACTTGTGAGGATTATATCCGCAAAAATATCATCAAACCGCTTGGCATATCCAAGGATAGATATTTCAGTTTTGACAGCAATCCCCAAGAACCGAAACTTGAGTGCAGGAAGATCAGTGCCATACTGAAAAAGGAAGGGCCGATCGATTTATGTATTCTTGGTTTAGGCATAGACGGGCATCTGGGCTTGAATGAACCGGCAGAAAAATTGAAGCCGCATGCCCACGCCAATAAACTTAGAAGCGTAACGATGCAGCATAAGATGCTGGCCAAATCCGAAGGCAAACCGAAATATGGATTAACCTTGGGTATGCAGGACATATTATCTTCCGGAAAAATATTGCTGCTTGTTGCAGGGGAGGATAAAGAAGCAATATTCAGAAAAACGGTAAAAGGCAGAATTACAAATAGGGTACCGGCATCATTATTAAGAAAACAGAAAAATGCTATTTGCATCAGTGATTTAAAATTTTAGATTGACAGCATATAAATAGTTATTAAAGATATTATTATCATCCATTTCACCGAAAAACAGGAGACTATTTTATGCCTGAAACCGAACCCGGAATCAAAACAAAAAAAGCATATTTAATGAAGATTATTTAAAAGAGAAGGGCAGGGTAAGAGCATTCACTGAAGATGGCAAGGAGCTCGGCTTATGGCATCCGGACTTGACCTGATTCAAACAGCAATATTGCCAGGTTTGGCAAGCAGAGCAAATAGGGAAAAGTCGTGATGGGCTCGAACATACAAAAATAGTGCCCGGAGGATTGGAAGGGGTTAAAAAGAAATAAAGTATTTTGTCCGCATCGTTTTTACTCAAGCACAAGCAGACAATTCTCATCAGCAACATGGGCATTACCCAGCATTGATTTATTCATATAATTCGTGACATAATTAAGGCCGAAATATTTTCATTTCTGCCTTTTTTTGCTATAATTAATGCAATTAAGTGGATAAATAAATCAGCTATAAAATAGCTAATTTTAGGTATTTTTTAGGCATAGAGAAAAGACCCCCTC
>CAZAFZ010000091.1:0-4563 GCA_964484745.1 uncultured Gammaproteobacteria bacterium
ATTATAATTAAAAGCAATTTGTGACGTGGCAAGCAAGAGCAGTGCTCCTGGCCCTGTCGAACGACGGGGTAACCGCTGCTTGCCCCGCTGGCATTTGCCGGGAGCTATTCTGCCCGGTGCAGACGGGAAGAGCTGGAGTAAAAAATATTTAAAAAAAGGTGATTCTGCGAACACCATTCATATTATAACCGCAAAAATGAAAAAATGCAATATTATTATATATTATTACAGTTGGACTTGACAAAATATATATTTTTTTATATAATATATTATTGAAAAGCATAAAAAAATCCTTAAAGGGGAAGAGAAAAGTGATAAAAAATTTTGGAATTTTAATTTTTGCCCTTTTAATGTTAATGCTGCAGGCCTGCATGGTTATACCTACACCATGCAACCAGGTGATTTACAATTCCCAGCAACCCCCGGCCAACGCCAAGTACGTTGTACTGGTCAGGAATTTGGCACCGAATCGGGCATATGCAGTAGATCCCAGCAATAACCGGGACTACTACCTGGCCCCGAAAAACGGCTTTTGTTTCTTCTACTTCGAAGCAGAGCCGCCTGTGTATATCGCTTTCCGGAACCCCTATACCGGGGAAGTGTTCTGGAAATGCCAATTGAAAAAGAACCGGCTGAAAAGCCGTATCTTTAATGGAGTATATTATAATGAGGAAGTGGTCCTGACCAAAGTTCCGGACTGCTAACCTCGTCCCTATCCCTATCCCTGCTAGACCAAAACGGGAGCCCCAAAAAGGCTCCCTCTTTATTATATTGATAATAAAATTGATACTATAGAAAAAGATGTTTTTGTCATTTCGACCGAAGGGAGAAATCTCTTATGCTAGCCATATAAATCTTAAAGGAATTTCTCGCTGGCGCTCGAAATGACAATAAATTCTAATTTTCCACATTCTCAAATTCTAACCAGACCAGCCAAACCCCTGCATCGCGGCATCAAGGTTGGCAAAGACGAAATAAGTAATTGCGTATGCCGCGATAACTATGACCAAACCGATTATGGCCGATCTGATGGAATCCTTGGCCCGCTTGACCTTATCTTCCTCGCCCTGGGCAGTCATCCAATTATAGCCCGCTAAAAGAATCAGGGATACGAAAATAATCCCCAAGAGACCGAAGAATGCGTTGATTACTACGGCTGCGAATTCACCGATTCCCTGCCCGCTGTCGGAAACCTCGCTGAATCCTGCTTTTCCGGCCATTGCCTGCGCCTGCTTATCGATTTTGGAAGCCGCATCAGGATTTAAAAGGCTCTGGGCATTAGCCGGCATAGCTAATAATAAAATAATGATGATTTGGATCAATAAATATTTATATAATCGTTTCATATGATTCATCCGACGGCGGAATTGCCCATCAGATAATACCAGATAAAATTATAAATTCCGTAAGCCGCCAGGGTCAGTACCAGCCCGATGATTGCGGTCCTTAATTCGTCCTTGGCATGCCTGACCTTATCCTCCGCTCCCTGGGCGGTCATCCAATGGAATCCGGCCAATAATATCAATACAATAAAAATAATGCCCAGCAAAGCCAAAAATGCGCCAACGATCGTGCCCGCAACTTCCCCCAGCTTGGTTTCATCGCCTTCGGTCTGATAACCTCCGATGTTGGCTGCTGCCTTCATTTTCCCGATCATTGTACTGTCGTTGCCCGCTAAAACCAAATTCGGTAAAAATAGCAATGCCAACAGAATAACCGGTATATTTTTTATAATTTTTTTCCTCATAAAGTTATTGTCCGGTAACACCGGTAAGGGTTTCTCCTCCTAGCTGGCTTAAAACGAATATGCTGATGGCATAAGCGGCCAAAATTATGATTAAGCCGATAATCGATGTCCTGAGTATGCTTTTGGCTGTATTGACCTTGTCTGCTTCTCCCCTGGAAGTCAGCCAGGTATAACCAGCATATATGATAAAACCGATGAATATTACCCCCAGAATCGAAAGAAACGCCGAAATTATGCTGCCGGCGACGCTTTCCAGGCTGCCCTGGTTTTTGGTGTCATAGCCCATTAAGCCGGCGCTTTCTTCCAGGGGCTTGCCAAATGCATCTTTCAGGTTTACAGCTTGCGCCGCGGCCGGAACAATAAAGAAAAGCTGGAATAAAATGCTGAAAAAAATTAAATTAGTTAATAGCTTTTTCATAGATTGGTAAATTATTTGCCCTATTTCAGTCCGCTTAAGATCGTACTGCCTACAAATGATGTCACTCCGTATGCTACGGCAATAATTATGAATCCGATTATCGCATTGCGCAATATCTGCTTAGCTTTGGAAACTTCGCTTTCATTGCCGCGCGAAGCGAACCAAATATATCCCCCGTAAATTATCAGCCCTAGCAGAATTATCCCCAGGGTCCCCAAAATAGCTCTTATGATTTTGCCGATTGTCGAGGGCATGTCATTGCCGATCTGAGCCGACAATTCGGCATGTCCCGTGCCTTGCGCCGCTTCGTCAAGACTTTTTTTAAAACTTTCCTTGAAGCTGGTGGAAGCCGAAACCTGGAAAGCCGCGGCCGGCATCAAAACCAACGATAGTGCAAATACAATTATAAGCGCCTTGCTTTTCATCCTATTGGTTATTCAATAATATATCGCCGACATAAGAAGTGATGCCGTAGGCTGCGAGCACGATGATCAATCCGATAATGGCGGCGATGATAATTTCTTTGGCCTTGGTAACATCGCTTTCGTTGCCGCGCGCGATCATCCAGGTAAATCCGCCGTATATCATTAAAAGCAAAAACAGGATGCCGATAAAAGACAAAGCGACTCCTACTACCTTGCCGATTACGGCAGACAAAGATCCTTGGACAGGAGGCGCCCCTCCGTAAGCCTCGCTTGAAGTAATATTGAGTCCGGTATCTGAGATGCCGAAAGCCCAAACATTCAAGGCAATGCTGAAAAATAGGATTATTGTGATGACAAATAATAATGCCAAGCGGTTGGTTTTTTCCATTTTTTTGCTCTTTTCCCAAAAATTCGAATGGTCGAATTCTTGAGTAAAGAGCCTACTACTAGGAGTAGCAGGCGCTTCACCGTACCAAATATAAATTTATATTGAGTATCTTCGCCGGTTATCCGGTTACGGTCGTACCCGTCTGTTCTGCGATAATTCCGATTACCCAGCTGGCGATACCCCAAGCAGCCAAGATGATGACTAATCCGATCAATCCCTGGGTGATCATTTTTTTGGCCTCTCCTACCCTATCTTCGTTTCCGCCCGCAGTCATCCATTTAAACCCGCCGATCAGGATGATGACTACCGCTATCAAGCCGAGCAAGCCCAATACCAAATTGATGACATTGGTAGTCATGGTTATCGGATCATTGTTTCCCAGGCCGATATTGTTGCCATAATCCAAACCGATGTTGATCGCCTTTGCCGGCAAAGCGACTATTGCCATGGAAAGCAGAGCGAATAGGATTCCATAAGCTTTTGTGCTTGAAATCTTTAGCATAATTTTTTTCATAATTCACCCCCTTCCTAAAATGGCTGACTAATATTAAGGGAAAAACATTTTATGAAAAAATTTCTCCCGATAATTTAACCAGCAATTTCGTGGAATAATTAAATTAAATTTGCATTATCCTCTGTAAGCCGACAACCGGTGATTGCTAATTATTCACATTTTATCATTTTTAAAGAATAATAACAAATTTTCATATAATATTATGCTATAATTATCAATAATAATTCATCTAATCATTTACAATATTCTCATGAGTGATAAAAACTTTAAATTAGAAATTATTTTGCTAATATTAATTTTAATTACGATATTTTCACTGGCTCTAAACAACTCTTACTCATATTTGGACCCTGATTTGGGATGGCATTTGAAAACCGGGCAGAATATTCTTGAAAAATTGCAAGTACCGAATATCAACACGCAAAACTTCCCCCTGGAAGGCACAAGCTGGGTTGACCACGAATGGCTCATGGATGCGGCCATCTATTTCATATATTTTAATTTCGGCTACCTTGCCCTTTCGATTTCATTTGCGCTCTTGGCCGTATTCTTCTGCTGGCTGGCGTTAGCGACGATAAATAATTTTTTTTTCATCGATTTCAAAAAATCCTATTTCGCAATTGCTTTTTTCTTTCTGGCCGGATTTATCGCCATGTCGCCGCACCTGGGAGTGAGAATCCAGCAATTATCCATAATCAATACCGCTTTGCTTTTGATCATTCTCCTTTCCTATCAGAAGCGCAAGAACTACCCGGTGCTATTTGCCCTTCCGCCATTGTTTTATTTCTGGTCGGTCGTGCATGGTGGATTTTTAATTGGCTTGGCTCTGCTCCTCGGCTGGGCCGGAATAAAATTCTTGGAAATACTGCTGCAAAGATACCCCCAGATAAAAATGCTGGCAATTGACCGCGATTTGCGCATGCGCCATATGGCCATCTTCATGCTATTCGCGTTCTTATCCATCCTGGCGACGCTGGCTACTCCCTATGGATTAAGGCTTTACGAATTCTTGGGCAGCTACGGCAACGGCTATTACTTGACGCATATCCTGGAGTGGCTGCCGCTGAATTA
>CAZAFZ010000092.1:0-2018 GCA_964484745.1 uncultured Gammaproteobacteria bacterium
GTCCCCGTTCTCCCCCCTGAAATAGGTGACGCTGGCTGTAAGCACCCGCCAATGCTTACCGTTCGATTCAACGTGGTAATTGCCGTCCTCATCCTTGGCCAGTGCGCCGACCACCCTGGACCTGTCGATCGGCCCTATCTGCTTGTAAAGAAAAGTGCCGTTGGGAGTAATGGTCAGCTTCATCAAATCGCCTTCGACGAGCTTCGATTTGGACGCGTAATTGGAAGGCACGGTATATTGCTTGCCGTCCGGTCCAACCATCCTTTCCCCGTCAAAAACTCCTTCAATGACCTTTTCCTGGCCGTAATATTCGGATGGCCGTTCTGCGGAAAAATCGCTGATCTGGCCCAGGCTGATCCTGTCCAAATCTTCGGCCGGTACACCGGCTGACAGAAGATTTTCAATTTGCTCCTCGCTTTCCCTGATCGTCCTCAAGAGCTTTCTTATCAGCAGTATTTTCGAATTGGGGATTGTCACATAATCACCCGGCTTTGCAGATGGCTGTCCATCAATGAATTCATCCAACGGTCCGTCCGGGGCTGCACTATCAATTCCGGACGAGGATCCCTGGCCTGCGTTTTCCTCTCCGATCCCCAGCAATTCTTCTTCGTCGCCTGCGGCCTTTTTATTTTTACTGAACATAATTCTTTTGTTTTATTAAATATTTATTTAAAATTGTATTTTAATCTTTCTTATTTTAGTATATATTTTTCCATTTGTAAACAGCTTTTTTTAAACTAACTTTACCCGTTTCATGATTTCAGACTCTATAATATTCCTGTCTTGGCCGTATTTCAGCCGGCTCAGGGCTTTTATTTTTTTGGCGAATTCAGGCCGTTCGAATCCGGGCAATGGCCAGGGAGCGTGCATTGAAAATGCGCGGGCAGCAGAATTATCAATCAGCAATTTCAGGTAGGCCGAATACTTATCGATGTTGATAAGGTCATATTCGTTGAAAACAGGAGCGAATTCCTTGACGATCACCTGCGCGTCTTCCGATCCGATCTTAAAGACGACCCAGGTTCCGACGTTGCCGAAAACTGCATCTTTGATGGAAGTATCCTGGCCGCGCACCAGCTGACCGATATATTGATGCGCCATTATCAGGTTCAGATTATATTTGCGGGCTTCGGAAAGGATCGCCGAAATCGAATCGGTGGTAAAATTCTGGAATTCGTCGATGTATAGATAAAAATCCTTGCGCGCTTCCTTGGGCATGTCCGTCCTGGAAAGGGCGGCGATCAGGATCTTGCCGACCAGGATCATTCCCAAAAGGAAAGCGTTCGTCTCGCCGACAATTCCCTTGGGCAGGTCAACCAGCAGGATCTTCTTCCTGTCCATAACCTCGCGCAGGCTGAATGCGCTGTTCTGCTGGGCTATAATCGGCCTCATCATGTCATTGGATATGAATGAAGTCAGTTTGGAAGTTATATAGGGGACGATATTAGCCAGGGCCGCATCGCCGCCGGCCTTCTCGGCTTCCTTGCGCCAGAAATCCACGACTGTCGGATCCTTGCAGCGCTCCAGCTTAAGTCTCCTGAATTCCGAATCGGCCAGCACTTTGGGTATTTCCATCAGCGTTGAACCGGAAGACGGATCGCTCATGACAAGCAGCATGGCGTTGCGCATATATTGCTCGAAAATCGGTCCTCCGGTCTGCCTCAGGTCATAAAGCTTGTCGAATATCTTGATCATCTCGTTGATGACGAAGGTTTTCTGCTCGGGATAACGCGCGTCAAATTCAAGGAGATTAAGGCCTAAAGGCCGCTCGATGTCAGCCGGTGAAAATAAGATCACGTCTTCGGCGCGTTCCGGCGGAATTCTGGACAATATTTCAACGATCAAGTCGCCGTGCGGGTCGATTACGCCTACGCCCTCTCCGGCCAGTATATCCTGGATGGCCATGTTAGCGATGAATTGCGATTTGCCTACTCCTGATTTGCCGATTATATACATATGGCGCCGCCGGTCATCATCAGAAAGATGGTGATCACGTAGTTGTAGTGATCGGTGATGGC
>CAZAFZ010000092.1:2028-4536 GCA_964484745.1 uncultured Gammaproteobacteria bacterium
GGTCGTCCCTTTTGATCCTGATGTCCTTGGCCACTCCGCGGAAGATATTTTTGCCGATAACGATACCTTCGGAAGGGATATTCACGGGCGCCGGCGCGATTTTGGCGGTTAACCAGCGGATATTGGGCGTTTCGCTGTGATGCAAGGGAAAATGGTACAGGCTGGCCAATTCCTCGGTATTGAGTATGAATGCTATGCGGTCATAGAAGCGCCTGAAAATAAAATCGGAAATCATATGCTTTTTGCCCTTCCCTCCGATCCTGTTCATGAAAACATTGCCGTATTCGTAATAATTATACTGGCTGAAGGCATTAACGACATTATTCAGGCATGCTTCAGCCTGCCCTTTGCTGGCCGTACTGACAACTATTCTGATATTGACGTCCAAGCCGGCTTTTGAATTTTTTTCTTCAATCGACTTGACGACTTCCTGTTCGAGCGCAGACAGCCGGTATTGCTGGTTCTGCGGGTAAGGATTCCTGCTGTTGCTTTCCGGTTTGGCGGCCTTCGCCAGTTCCTTGATAAAGCTCCAGATTTTATGGGCTGCGCTGACCTTGGTAGCCTCTTTCAGGCTCATCCCCTTGACGATATTGCGTACGACCTCCCTGGCGCGGTAATGCCATCTGGCATGCGAGCTTCTTACGACGTACTGGATCGCCAAACCGTCGTCATAGTCCAGCTTGGACATGACGTTGATGATCGAGTTCATCGGGTCTACCTCCATCTTCTTATATGTTTTGATCGGATAAACGAAATGCTTTGTGGGTTTCAAGAAACCTCCGAACACCTCGCTGGTCGGCGAAAACATATTGTAATCCGCGATTTCCTCGATTGTGGCGTCCGGATAATGGGCGCTGATCTGCTGCTCAATGTAATTAGCCATGTTTCTGGGGGCCGTTGCGTAAAAAGATATCAATTTTTGATGTGCTACGATTTCGAACGTAAAGTGGTCATTTCGCCCGAGCAGCCAGGCCTTGATGCCGCGCTGCGTCCGCAAGCCTCCGATTGCGGAAAATATCGTTTCGCCGACGGCAATTTCCTCGTGCAAATGCTGCAAGGTATGCTCTTTTTGCTGTTCGCCAGGCACATCCTTCGGCAATTTGATCAGGTAAATTATATGGTCGAAATACGAAGATCTGTAATATATCTGCTTCATGATAAGCCGGAACGCAAGCAAAAGAAAAATTCCGATTATGCACAGTAAAATCAAGATTATCCAGGTGTCTATGCTGATAACCATTGAACCGGACGCTAATTCAAGCTGGTCCGGCTGCAAACTGTTATTGGCGGCAAGAAAACCAAGCATGTGGAAATTATACCATTTTTCGCTTTATTTGAAAAATCTTTCTAAATTGGATAAATAATTGTTTATGGAATATTTTTCAACTATTTTCCGGCCGGGATAAATAACGGCGCCGGTGTTAATGTCCTGAACGATTCTTGCCAGCGCCTCGCTTAAATCTTGGGGGTCATTGGGCTTGAACAAATATCCGCCGAATTCGGTAATCAATTCTTTGATTCCGGCCAAATCCGAACCGATAACCGGCGACCCGGCGGCCGCAGCTTCATAAATCACCGATGGAGAATTTTCGTAGCAAACGGAAGGAACGATGATCGCGCTTGCTGCGGACAGATATTTTTGTATTTCTGCGGAAGAATTTATCCGGCCGGTAAATTCAATGTTTGCATTTTCCCTGCAGCGCTCCTGCAGCCGTTCCCTTAATCTCCCGCCGCCGATAATCGTGAGAGTCGCATTTGCGTTGCTTTCGGAAAAGATGGAAAAAGCCCGCAGCAAAACTTCAATTCCTTTATGCTGTTCGATCTGGCCGATAAACATAAAAGCAATTCTGCCGGTTGTCCGGCGGTTCGCAGCTTCGCTTGGCTTCATGCCAATCGGATTGCGCGCAACTTCCAACGCCGAATGCTTAAAAAAACCGCGCTGTTTATGCAAATCCAAAAGCCATTGCGACGGAGATACTACGGCGGCGGGAGATCCGAACAGCCAAGCGCAGATTTTGGCGTATGATTTTGCCAATGGGCTGTCCAATTCTCTTTCCCGGCCTAAAAGCAAAAGCCCGGAAGGATGTATCAGCTGGATATCGTGCAGTATATGCAGGTGCCTGATCCCCATTCTTTTGAATAATATCGGCAACAGGCAGCTGAGCCCTTTGAGGTTGTTGGTGATAACAATATCGGGTTTATCTTTCTTTAAAATCCTTTTCACCCTGCTATATGTGACGATATCGAAAATGTCTATTAAATGCCAGAAGATGCGGATTGCAGCAGGAATAAAGTTTAGATAATAAAAGAAACCGGGAATATAATAGATTGGGAATTGGGAATTGGGAATTGGTAATTTTCGAAAATACGGTTTTGTGGTTATAATGATAATTTCATGTCCACGTTCAAAAAAGCCGTCGGAAATGGCTTCCGTTATCTTGTCCGCACCGCCGCGGTTAAAGGGTTTATAAAGATTGTTGATCAGACAAATTTTATACTTTTTATTTT
>CAZAFZ010000093.1:0-4516 GCA_964484745.1 uncultured Gammaproteobacteria bacterium
GCTTGAAAAATATTCGGCCAGGGATTCCCTGATGCTGGCTTATGCTTTCTGTTTTTCCTCGATGTTTTTGGGGGTAGCGCTGATGAGCTTTAGCTGGCAGCTTGCACAAGCCGTCAGCGCAGCCCTGATGCTTTTGGCTGTCAGGGAATATCTTGGAAAAAAACGCTGGACGCTAATAGGCCTGCTGATGGGGCTGGTGGCGGCTTCCAGGATAACGGCCGGAATCGGGATTATTTTTTTTATCCTGGATATTGCTTTCTCGGGAGGCGGTTTGAGGCAAAAAATGAAAACGCTGGCAAAATTATGCGCTCCCTTTGCAATAATTGTCGCTTTGATTTTTACCTATAACCATCTTCGTTTCGGCAATTTTCTGGAAGCCGGCTATACATATCAAGTCTTGTTCGATGCAACCGCGCAATCAAGGGATGTTGGCTTGTTTTCGTTATCGCATTTAGCCAGAAATTTAAAAGCTTCCCTGATAAATATGCCCCAATACTCTCAAGCGGGCGGATCAGGACTGATTAAGCTCCCGGGATTAGCCGGAAATCCATGGGGCATGAGTATTTTTCTGACCTCACCCTATCTTTTCTGGTTATTTTTTTGGCGCCGCTATGACAAAACTTCGCTGTTTCTGGTATTCTCTATCGCTGCCGTCTTTTTAGCCTTAGCCCTGAGCTTTGGCACAGGATACAAGCAATTCGGCTACCGTTATGGCCTTGATTTCTTCCCCCTGCTTTATCTGCTCTTTATCAGCAATTATTATAAAAAAAACAAGGGCTTATCGCCCTTGATGCGCACCCTGATTTATATATCATCGATATTCAACCTGTATTTATTTTTTACGATTTATTGAAAGATCCGATAAAGACATCCTTGAATTCTTATATCTTTAATGCTAACATCAATATATAAAATATTTAAAATAACCGGCATTACGATAAAAATATGGCGCCAAAAGCAGGTAAAAAAATAATTTTTTCGGGCATCCAGCCGTCAGGGGTTTTGCATATCGGCAATTACCTGGGCGCGATCGCGCAATGGGTTGCCATGCAGGAAGTGAACAGCTGCATCTTTTCAATAGTCGATTACCACGCGATTACGGTACCGCAAAAACCCAAAGATTTGCGGGATAATATCGTCCAAACGGCTAAAATTTACCTGGCTAGCGGCATTGACCCTGAAAAATCCGTAATTTTCCAGCAATCGGATATTGCTGCGCACGCAGAACTCGCCTGGGTATTGAATACGATAACCAACAACAGCGACTTGGCCAAAATGACCCAATTCAAGGACAAGGCCAAGGTTGATTTGGACGAATACGAAGTCGCGCTGCTAAGCCTGGTTGAAAAGGATATTCTGGGAGGCGAGGAAGAGATACATCGCGAACTTGCCAGGCTGAAAGGGATGAAAAGCAAAGCCGAAATTATGGGAAGCTTAGAGGGTATAGTAAGAATGGCGCGCAGAACCGCCTTCGGCGCATCGCATCATTATTTCAAAGAGTACAGGGAAAGATTCAACAGGGTCGGAGTCGGATTGTACGATTACCCCGTGCTGATGGCAGCCGATATCCTGCTTTACGACACGGATGCCGTCCCGGTCGGCGAAGACCAGACCCAGCATGTCGAGCTGGCCAGGACATTGGCCAGAAGGTTCAATGGCCGTTTCGGAGATGCGTTTAAAGCCCCCGCTGTCATGATCAGGAAGGAAAGCGCCCGAATCATGGGTCTTGACGATCCTCGCAAAAAAATGAGTAAAAGCGCCAAGAGCGGATATAACTATATCGCCTTAACGGATGATCCGCGGTCCGCGGCGAAAAAAATCATGAGAGCCGTCACTGATTCCGGCTCTGAAATAACCTACGATAGGGCCGAGAAGCCTGCGATCTCCAACCTGATGTCGATTTACTCTCTTCTCTGGAATATCAGCCTGGATGAGATCGAAAAAAAATACCGCGGCAAAGGCTATGGTGATTTCAAAAAGGACTTATCCGAGATAGTCGGCATCTTTCTGAATGATTTTCAAAAAAAATATAATCGAATCGGCGACAAGGAAGTAAAGGCCGTCCTGAAAAAAGGCGCCGGCCAGCTGAAACCGCTTGCGGACAATAAGATGAGGGTAGTCAAGGAAAAAATCGGGATAATACTATGAAGCCATTGATCAAGCCGATGCGCTCTTCGGAATTTTTGGAATAATCGCAACCCGGCCAAGGATATTAAAAACCGCTGGAAATGATCCGGCGGCTGTTTTTTATTCGGTTAAAACAAGAAGTAGAATGAAAGCTGCGGGGTGATGTTGGAGCGTATTTCTTTGCCAATTACGTCAAAGCCCACGCCCCCGGCTATGGTAATCCTTTCGTTAACCTTGTATTGCAATTCCGGAGTGAACGTGATTTTGGCCGCTGGGGCGGTATTGGCCCTGCATCCGATCAGCCTGCCTGCGTCAAAGAAGCTGTTAACATCAAGGCAGGCCGTCCATCTTTCGTTGAGCGGCAATTCGGCGGCAAGGTTTACGGCCAGCCGGTCGCGCGGATGGACCCTCGCGCAAAATCCTGATGTATTTACCGAGCAATCGGTGCTGAAAATATACCAGATATTTGCGTAAAAAATGAACGGCTTCAGGTATTTGGAGGCGTTTAATCCTGCGGTAAGCCTGTATGATCCGGTTCCCAGCTGGTCGGTGCCGAACTTGGAATAATTCAAGCGCCGATAATGGCCGGTAGGAAAACTGAAGCCGATTACAGCGCTGATCGCCGGTCGGCAGCCGCTGCTTTCCTGGACAATCTGGTATTTGGCTAACAGCTGGATGTCGCCGAGTCCGCCGAAATCGGCGCTAGCATCCCGGGGTCCAACTTGCCGGGCATCATTATACACCAGCGGGATGATGCCGTAGATTTCCAGATGATCGGCCGCACCGTAATAGAACCTCAAGCCGGTTACGATGCTCCGATACCTGCCGCCTGCGCTTTTGGCATTCCAGGAACGGTCGAATGCACCGTTGCTGAAAGATAAATAAAGTACGGGGTTCAAAACAAATCTGCCCTTGGGGATAGGTACTGCCGTGTCCGTATTGATTGGTCCGGCTGTCGAAGGACGGGTAAATGCCGGCGGGCATGGATTTTGCTCAGCGCAAGCAACTTGAGACAATGCCAGCGCCAGCACCAAGGAAACGAACGAATGCAGACAACTTTTCAGCATGATGCCCTTCTCTCCTTTTGCGGCTCTTAGCGCCGCATACGGGTGGATTAATTCCTTTCCCTTCCTTGGGCTGGAATCAAAAAAAATAACGTAAAATTCCAAAAATGTCAAGGAAATTGCCCGGTAAATATTAAATAATTAGCTAATTTTAAATATTATTTAAAGCCGGATTAAAAACTTCTGCCTGGCCGTAATTTTATTTTTCGGTTCATTTATGCAACTTTTATTTGAACTTTTTTGAAAATTTGAAATCCCATAATACTTTCAATGTGGCTAATCCGTATTTTACGCTTCTCTTCAGGTCGATTGACGATACCTCGTCGTTATAAAAGCATTTAGCCGGAAGTTCGGCTACTTTAAGGTTGCGGCTGAAAAACCAGGCGATAAATTGGCTGTCAAAAACGAAGTCGTTAGAAAATTTCTCGTAATTCATTCTATCCAAAATGCCGGCCCGGAAAACCCTTAGGCCGGAATGGAACTCCGACAGATCGGAACCGTAAACGGATCTTTGCAGGCCGGATAAAAATTTGTTGCTCGATATTTTCCACCAAGGCATGCCTAATGCTTTGGCTGTCGACATCCTGGCGCCCAAGATCAAATCGGCTTTACCGTCCATGATCATTTCTGCTGCTTGCGGCAGCATGGATGAGTCGTACTGGTTGTCCGGGTGGATCATGGCGACAATGTCGGGGCCGTATCTTTTAACCAAATTATAAAGAGTCTTTTGATTTCCTCCGTAACCCAAATTTTTTTCATGCTTCACCGTTTCGATTCCTAAAGCCCTGGAAACTTCATAAGTGTTATCGTGGCTGGCGTCATCGCACAAAATCAAATGCTCGTAGATCTGCGGAATGTTTTCTACGGTCTTTTTTATGGTCTTCTCGGCATAATACGCCGGCATTACTATGATTATTCTCGGCTGCATATTATTTGAGTTTGTCGTTGCAGACATAGCCTGGCGGACAAGGCGGACATTTGTCGCGCGCATAAATGTATAGAGGCGGCCTGCTTAAATCCTGGCAATAGAAATAATTGTTTCTGATATAATAGTCGATCGGGCTGCCGGTATCGTATTTAAGCACGTCAACATCCTGATAATTCAAGAAGGCGAATTCCGGCCTGACCTGCTTGAAAGTTTCTACGATTTGCGCCTGGCATTCGTTGTCGCAAAGGACCATGTTGAAAAAATGGAACGGATTGGGCTTGCGGTATTCGAAATAAAGGCCGGGGTAAAACGGCCCGCTATAAATATGCCCGGCTGCTTTTATCTCCGGAATTTCAAATATATACTCCCTCTTTTTTCCAAAAATATCGAACCATAA
>CAZAFZ010000094.1:0-4514 GCA_964484745.1 uncultured Gammaproteobacteria bacterium
TTTTAAATAATTTCTTAATGTTTGAATTTCTAATTTATAGTCATTTAATCGATTAACGACTAGGGACTTACGACTATAGACTTAACTACTATCTTTTCTTCTTTACTTTTTAATTAACTTTCTACTGTCTTGCGTTATGCATTACACGAAAATAACTTACAGACTTACAAGCTAAATTTCGACTTTCAAACTATCTTTTGACTTACTACTAAACGGCTAATGGCTTTATCCATTCGTATATTGGCATCGCTATAATTCGTATCCACCAAAAAAGCTTCACCAAGCTTTTCTGAAAAGGATTTTGGCTACGTTCACAATGGATTCCATTCCGATTACGGAATAGAGCGCTTTGACGCATAGTCCCCGAGGTTTTCCTCAAGAAAAATAGCGTAAAAACTCATTTTATCCTGTGGCCTATTCCGTACGCCATAGCGCACGGAAAAACGGCGAGCCAAGTTTTACAATTTGATCCAAAACCTTATACAGCGCTTGGTAAAGCTTTTCCGGAATTCATGCCTGTTTCAGATAATATTATAGCAAATTATTGTTTGCTGTCAATAAAAAAGCCGGAGAATGCACCGGCTATTCCAAGGTAAAGCACCTTAGAAAAATTTCATATTTTTGTCCTTTCAATTTAAACCTGCCAATCGAATTAATTTCAATTTGCAGCGTTAAGCCGAGTCGGCAATCAATACCATTGACATTCATTACGATCGATTCTTCATTGCAATGATAAGCATACAATTGATAGAGCTGCTGCGGAAATATTGTGCCATTTGAAGAATATCTTTCATCCAAGACGGACAAATTCGAAATCAAGTTTATGGCCGGTTCTATGGCCCCGTTCCGATAACCGATAATTGAACGCGGAGTCCGTTCCGAAACAGGTAAGCCGCGCCCGGCTTCTTTTTGCCAGTGCTTTTGATGTTCCCTGGTATGATAAAGTATCCCTGAAACGTAAGAAAACATTTCATTAAGGCTGGCAAATACTTCCGGACATCCGGCTTTTAGCATTATATGGCCATGGTCAAAATCATATTCACTGATTTTTTCCAGATATCCTGATTCCTGCATCAGTTTTGCATGTTTTTCAACCAAGCGCCCGAATTCATCCGGAAGATAAGCTTTCCAAAACGAAGACATCTCCTGATAATCATCATACATGCAATCCGCTGACAAAATTATGCCATTAACGATCCTGGGGACGTATGTCGGTTCATGCAAATTCCTTCTGCCGAGCATGAACAGCAGCAATACCGCAGCGAATACGGCCAATAAACAGGTAAAATTGTCTTTTTTTTGCAATGCGCGATTTCCTCCTTTTTTATTTAATTCTTTTGGGCATGCCGGGCATGGTCAAAATGCTGCCGCAATATACAACAATGAACCCGGCGCCGGCAGAAAGCCCAAGGTCGGTCACCTCAAGCTTAAATCCGGACAAAATTTTCGGTTGGCTCTTGTCGTCGCTGAGCGAATATTGTGTCTTGGCGATGCAGACCGGCAGGTTGCCGTATCCCCAATTTGAAAATATTTGGATCTTTTTGTTCGCTTCTTCGCTGAATTCAACTGCGCTTCCGCCAAAGATTTCCTGGTTTACCTTTTCGATTTTAGCTTTAATGCCTTCATCAGGGTCATAGATATAATTTATGCCTTTCTTTTCATCGATATTTTCCAGGACTGCTTCGGCCAAACCGATGCTTCCCTTTCCGCCTTCGCTAAAGGCGCTGCTGACAGCCGCTTTAACATTTATGCTACCGCAATATGATTGGATTTTCAAGATATCCTCGTCGGTATCAGCGCTGAATTTATTGATCGCGACTACCGGTTCAACGCCGAGCTTCCTGATTATTTGGACATGCCTGCCGATATTTTCTATCCCGACTTCCTTGATCGCCCTATTGGTTGCGACAATCACGACTGCCCGGGGAAAAATATTGCCGGTCCTCGTGATTATGTCAAAAAACTTGAATGCCCCGAGCTCCGATCCAAAGCCGGCTTCCGTAACGACATAGTCTGCCAGCTTCAATGCCAGCTTATCTGCTATCAAACTATTGGTGCCGTGCGCGATATTGGCGAACGGGCCGCCATGGACAAAAGCCGGCGTGCCTTCATTGGTCTGGACCAGATTAGGCTTAAGCGCCGCCGAAAGCAGCCCGGATAATTTATCTGAAATATTCAAATCGGACAGGCGCAGCTGTTCATCATTTTCTTTGACGCCGATGACGATATTTTCAAGCCGTTTTTTCAGATCTTCATGGCCAAGCGCCAGGCAAAATACAGCCATTACTTCTGATGCCGCAGTAATCATGAACTCTTTCCTTAGGGAACGGTCGCATAGGTCAATCGCCCTTTTCCAGAGCACTTCTTTGATTTTCAGTTCATTGCCCCAAAAAATATGGTTGTCAATCTCAGCCGCGATCAGGTTATGCACGGTCGTGATTGCGTGGATATCTCCGGTAAAATGCAAATTGATTTCCTGCGCCGGCTCAACGCTGGCCTTGCCTCCGCCGGCCGCTCCGCCTTTTTGGGAAAAAACCGGCCCGAGCGAAGGTTCCCTTAAGCATAAAATCGTATTCTTGCCCAGCTGGTTTAAAGCGTCGGCCAATCCGATGGACATCGTGGTCTTGCCCTCGCCGAATCTGGTCGGAGTCATGGCTGTAACCAGAATTAATTTCCCTTTTTCAGGAAGATTCCTGCAGTTGCTATAATCTATCTTGCCAATAAAATCCCCGTGTAGTTCAAGATTATCCTTCGAAATACCGATTTTTTCAGCAATAACTTTAATATTTAGCATAATACTCTTATTTCTAATATTAATCTTCATTAAATCCCCATTCACTATTATACTTATTGTTCAGAATCATGCCCATCGCCTGGGCGACGAACGGCATCATGTTTTCTGGAAGCTTGCCGATTGAGTGCCATTCAACCTTTTCGTGTTTATCCGGCTCCATATTTTTTATTTCCCCTTCCCATTTTTTTGGCCTTAAAAAAAATGTCCACTCTTTCTCTAACCTCACCGTCATTGTAGTGTTGATTCCGATGGAGAGCGTGTACTATCTCAAAATCACTGGGATCAAGATCGATATTCGCTTCCTCTCTGGCTTCACGCGCTATTCCCTCTCTGAATGTTTCCCCGCCCTCCATCCTGCCGGAAACCAGCCCCCAGCAACCATCCATAAAACCGGTGCCTGATCGTTTTAACATTGGCAAATTTCCGTTATCGACAAGAACCGAATAAGTGCATAAAATTTTATCGCTTGGTGCAGCCATATTCCATGTGTTATCTTTTTTCGTAATTCTGTTTATAGTATTCGAGGTATTCGCCGCTCTTGATCTTCTTCCACCAAGCTTCATTGTTTTCATACCACTCAATCACGCTCTTTAAACCCGTTTCAAAATCGATTTCCGGCTCCCAGGCGAGTTCTTTTTTGGCTTTTGCATAATTGATGGAATAGCGCAAATCATGGCCGGGCCTGTCTTTGACAAACTCGATCATGTCTTCGCCTTTGCCCATTAAGGCCAGGATTTTTCTGGTTAAATCGATATTCTTCAGTTCATTGCCCCCGCCCAAGCAATAAGTTTCCCCAATGCGGCCGTTCCTGATGATCAGCTCAACGCCCCGGTTGTGGTCATCAACATGGATCCAGTCCCTGATATTCTCGCCCTGCCCGTAAACCGGCACTTTCTTGCCTTCCAGCAGATTGGTAATGAACAGCGGGATTACCTTTTCCGGAAAATGGAAGAGGCCGTAATTATTCGAACAGTTGGATATCGTCACCGGTAGCTTATAGGTGTGGAAATAAGCGCGGACCAGGTGGTCGGAAGCGGCCTTGGAAGCGCTATACGGGCTGCGCGGATCATAAGGCGAATTTTCATCAAAGGCAGGATCGCCCGGTCCGAGCTCTCCGAAAACTTCATCGGTTGAAATATGGTGGAACCTTAGCGGGCCGTTATTCTTGGCTGCATCCAACAGCACGCGGGTTCCCTCGACATTGGTCCTGATAAAATCGGACGCATCCATGACCGAACGGTCAACATGGGATTCCGCGGCAAAATGGACTATTGCGTCTGCGCCTTTGGCGATTCCGTCAACTAATTCATAATTGCAGATATCACCTTTAACGAATTCATAGTTGGAATTGCCTTCCAGGTCTTCCAGGTTTTCGAGGTTGCCGGCGTAAGTCAAAAGATCCAGATTGATGATTTTATCATCCGGATTATTCTTCATCCAATAATGGATAAAGTTGGATCCGATAAAGCCGGCGCCGCCTGTAACCAGTATACGCATAGCATTTAACGCGTAACGCATAACGCGTAACGCAAAATTATATAATTTTTTAAATATTTTCTTCTTTAGACTAACGACTAAGCGACTAACTGACTAAAATTTTAATTTTTCCGCCGCTTCCTCGGCCTCGCCGTCCGCATATTTGCCGCCCGGCCACAGCTCAAGGCCGTCTCCTTCCGCGCGCGGAATGACATGAAAATGAAGGTGCGGGATAATCTGGCCG
>CAZAFZ010000095.1:0-4373 GCA_964484745.1 uncultured Gammaproteobacteria bacterium
AATACCGGAACCGATCGCCCAAATCGGCTCATATGCTATTATTACGCTCTGGCCGCTGGTAATGTTCAGCCCTCCCAAAGCTTGCTGCAGCTGGTCGACCAAAATGAAATCGCGCCGGTCGGTTTTCCTGTCCTTGGTTTCCTCGCCGATGCAGACGATAGGAACCAGATCGGGAATATTCAGTGTAGCTTTGACCTTTTGATGGATCATCTCATAGTTTTCCAAAAGGTACTTCCTTCTTTCGGAATGGCCGATGATGACAAAATCGCATCCGGCCTCCTTGAGCATGCTGGGCGAAACTTCGCCGGTATAGGCTCCGCGGTCTTCCCAAAAAACAGATTGCGCTCCGAGTTTTATCTGGGATTTTTCAAGAATTTTGCATACTTCTTTCAAGGAAATGAAATTTGGGCAGATTACGAGCTCTTCATCGTCAAAATCCTTGAATTGCTGCTTCATTTTTTCAGCCAGCTTCAAGGTTTCGTCCAAACTAAGTTTCATTTTCCAATTGGCGATCACAATCTTGTTTTTCATATATTTTGCTTATTTAATAGGTATTATTATCTTATAATATTTATCCGCATTAGACAAACATTAAGCGATGGATTATTTTTCTTCAATGATATTTTCCGATGCGGCCAATATCTTTTCCAGCGATTCATCGCTGTTCAGTTTTTCGTAATCGGGCAGCTCCTTCAAGTCGTTGATGCCCAGATAGCGGATAAAATCAAAGGTTACCCGGTAATAAATTTCTTTCTTTTTGATGTCGGTTTCGGCTTCAACCAAGCCCCGCAGCAGGAGATTCCTGATGATTAGGCTGCAATTGACCCCCCTGATCCTGTCCAGGTCGAACTTGCTGATCGGACCGCGGTAAGCGATTATCGTCAGGGTTTCCAGGCTCGGACGCGACAGCTCGCCGCTGGTTTCGTCTGAAATGAATTTCCTGACCAGACCTGAATTTTCCGGCGAACTGACCATCTGGAAATGCGCTTTATTTTTTACTATTTGGATCCCTTTCTGTCCGGTTTTATATTCTGCCACCAGCTCGTCGCCGGTTTTTTCGACTTCTTCTTTCGGAATGTCCAAAAATTCAGCCAACTTCCCGATCGACATCGGCTTGGCCGAAATAAAAAGCAATGATTCAAGCGACGATTTTATATCCATATATTAATTAAATAAATTCAAACTTCTAAATCCTAAATACTAAACAAAAGAAAAGCATAATTTCTTAAAATTTAATTGAAAACAAATTTTAGGATTTATAATTTATTGATCTCTATCTCTCCGAACAGGCCTTCCTGGCTTACCGTAATCGTCCTTTGCTTGATCAATTCCAGCAAAGCTAAAAAGCTTACGATGACATCGGTTTTGGAACCTCCTGCGGCCAGAATCTTCCTGAAATTTACCTTTTCCATATTCCTGATGATGCCCTGGATCGCTTCGATTTTTTCTTCAAGCGTAACGGCCAATTCGATCATCTTTTCTTCCAGCTCGGGTATGTCCCTTATCCGGCCCAGCAAATCTGTAAAAATCATGGACAGCGTCTCGGGTTTAAGGTTTCTGGGCGGGGCGAAAAGCTTCACATTGGCCAGAATGGCTTTGCGGTTGAACTCGCGCTGAAACATGAATTGCTTGCTGCCGATCATTTTTTCAATTTTCTTCATGGCATCAATATACTCCTTGTACATCCTGAGCTGTCGTTCAAGGTCAGCGATCTCTTCTTCCTCCTCGGGCATCAGGTACGGGAACAGCGCCTTGGACTTGATAAGCAGCAGTCTGGCGGCGATAACCAAAAAATCGGCCATTTCTTCGGGCCTGATGTTATTTGAATTCTTGATATATTCGATATACTGGTCGGTTATTTTGGCTAAACTGATCTGCGTAATATCCAGCTCCTCTTTTTCTATCAGCTTCAAAAGCAGATCCAGCGGACCGCTGAATTTATCGGTTTTAAAATGAATCATATGTAAGTAATTCAAAAGTCAAAAGTCTCGCGCAATTTATCATACCTCGGAAAGCGGGATCCCGAATATTCGCGAAGCGATTCGGGAAAAATACAAAATTACAATTCAAAATTATAATTGAGTAATGAAAAACTTTTACTTCGCGCTTCAGATCCCTCTATATCCTTTCGGACATCTTCGGGACGCTCACTCGCACGTTCGCGCTTCTTAGTTTTTGTTTTTTGGCTTCTTCTTGCCTTTTGCGTTCTTCGCCGATTGCAATTTGATCTTCTTCGGCACTCCGAAAGTGCCGAGCATGGCATTTTCCAGTTTGACAAAATCCTTGACGAGCATTTCGACCGAATGGTTAAAGCTGCCTGAAGGGAAAACCGCTTTTTTAACCTTGTCAAAGCTTTTTTCCATAATTACGGGTACATTGTATACTTTGCCGAATGCGCTGACCTTGCCTTGTTTGATCTTGATGAATTCTTCCATAACTTTTTCGCTCGGTATTTTTACGACCTTAATATCCCTTTTCGTTTCCTTGATCAGCACTTTTTTCAATTTTTCCAGGTCAATATTCTTGTCCGAAGGCAAAACGATCAAATAATAATCCTTGTCCGCCATAACCAAAAGGGATTTGGCTATTTCATCCAGCTTTTTTTTCAGGGTCATGGCAGCATCCATGGCCGTATAAACGGTGCGGTGCTCAAGAATTTCATGGCTAACGCCGGTTTTTTCCAGATATTTGGCAACCTGGGGCGGAATTTTGGTTTTTGGCTTAGATTTTACTTTTACTGATTTCAAGCTTTTCTTTGCGGCTTTTTTTATAACTTTTGATTTCTTAAACTGGACTTTTTTAGGCATATGTTTATAAGTTATTGTATTAATCCCATTATTAAAATTATACCTGAAATAAGGCATAAAATCAAAAAGGATTGGCCATAGGGCTAATCCTTTGCAAAAAATAGTGTATCAATGTACTTTTTGGGAATTGAGCAATTTCTTCCAATTGGTAATGGGGCTTTTCGGCTTAATGGGTTTTGAGCCGAATTTTCTGCACAACGGGCACTTTTCAGGCAGCCAGTCTTTAACCCGGTGATGCGCTGCTGCAACTATGATCAATTCCGGCCCGAAACGTCCGGTTTTTATGGTTCTCAGCCCGCCGCGATTGATGATAACCAGCGCATACGGCAAAATTATCGTCCCGGAGTGCTTAGCTAAAATATCCTTCACAGCCTCTTTAAAGGCTGTACCGCGGGTACAAAAATCTTCTACCAGCAAGAGCCTGCAGTTTTCCGGCAACTTCTGAGCCAATCGGATCTTTCCCTGCTCTTTTACCATCCTGACCGCAGGTACTCCTAAAATCTTGGCGACGGCTTGGCCAAGCTTAGCCGCACCGTCCGGAATGCCGGCAATCCTGTCAGGCAATCCTATGCCTAAGTCAAGAAAGCGCCAGACCAATTGCGTGGCGATAATATTGCGCATGTTGATGCGCCGCAGAAGTCTCCTTGAAACGAAGAACCCGTCACTATGCCTTTTTGATTTTAGCTCGGCATGCAATCCGGGATTTTTTTTAGCCAAGGAATAGTTATAATGCCAGAAGGAACTAAGTTCAATTGCTATGTGTAAAAGCTCTTCTTTCGCCAAGGGACGTTTAATATCCTCAGGCTTGAGGGTTAGCAGCTCTTGTTTGTTCATATTCAAGATATCTAGCATAATCCTTCCTCTGCTTCCTGTTTCATTTCCCCCGGGGCCCCGCTGATATCTGCGCGAATCTGAATTACCGCTTCATGGTGCGGCAATCCTTCGGGAGGGTTTCTGATGGGCCTTCCGATCACAGGACCGCTAACACCCGCAACGGCTTCGGGGAAAAAAATCTTTACGAAGTTTTGCATCTTTAAACTCTCCCTTTCGATTAATTGATAATTTTCCTTGCCGGCTTATTAAGTTTCCTGGCAGTAATTACGCTTATTTTGTTTTATTGCTTTTAT
This sequence comes from uncultured Gammaproteobacteria bacterium, assembly GCA_964484745.1. GTDB lineage: Bacteria > Patescibacteriota > Patescibacteriia > Patescibacteriales > CAZAFZ01 > CAZAFZ01. The sequence continues at coordinate 3,935 of CAZAFZ010000095.1, forward strand.
AAAAAGATCATTTATAATACTTTAATCTTTAATAAGTAATAGGTCAATGATGTTTTAAAATTTTAAAAGAGGCCTAACCGTATCTCTGGTTAAGCCTCTAATGCAACAATCCTTTGCTTATTGGGTGGGGTCCATTTTTGCAGGCACGGCGGCATCGCCGGTCTTTAGTTTTTCGGCAGTCCGCTCAAAGCATTGCCGGCCGGCATCATGTTTCCATTTTTCCTGGAGATATTTGTCGTATTCCTGGTTATCCGCCGGAGTAGCCAGGGAGAAATTGGCGCAAATTTCGTAGGTATTAGCTTTCAGCTTTTTATATTCGAACATTTCATTGGTTTGGGGGTCTTTCAGGGTATCCTCGGTTATAAAATAATTTTTGCTCGGATCCTTGGTCAGCTCAGTCAAATTTTCCGGAACCGCATTCTTGTCGTTGTAATACTGC
>CAZAFZ010000096.1:0-2805 GCA_964484745.1 uncultured Gammaproteobacteria bacterium
AGGAAAATCTTCCCTGCTGAACGCCTTGATCGGCGAACAGAAACTGATTGTCAGCCCGGTTCCGCATACCACCAGGGAGCCCCAAGACAGCTATCTTGAACATAACGGCAGGCTGATCAGGCTGGTTGACACCGCCGGACTAAGCCGCCAGGGCATGAAAGCCCATAAGCCGGATAAAGCGATCCGGCTGGAAAAAATGGGCATTGAAAAATCCCTAAGGAATTTAAAAGAATCCAAAATCGCCTTGTTCGTCATCGACATCAGCGAAAGGCTGACCCATCAGGACAGCAAAATCGTCGAAGAGATCATCCGCAATAAAAACAGCCTTATCGTAGTGGCCAATAAATGGGATCTGATCAAAGAAAAAGATACGGAAAAATTCAAGCAATACATCTATTCGTGCCTTTCATTTATCGAATGGGCCCCCATCCAGTTCGTATCAGCCCTGACCGGAGAAAAAGTCCGCAAGATTCTGGACCTGGTCACTGCCATCGATGACAGGCGGAAAATGGAATTTAGCGAAAAGCAGCTGGACCGCTTTCTGGATAAAGCCGTTAAGCTGCACAGGCCGCCGAAGAAAGGCGGAAGCAAAAGGCCCTATCTCCATAAGCTGAAACAAACCCGATCGGATCCGCCGAAATTCGAATTGGTGCTCGGAGCGAACGATTTCCTGGACCAAACCTATGTCCGTTTCCTCGAAAACCGCCTCCGGAAAGATTTTGACATTATCGGAACTCCGATCACTATTTATGTGAGGAAAAAGCGGGGAGGAGAGATGCGGCAAGCGCAAAACGAAAGGCTTAAGATTTAAGAATTATTTTTTTGAAGCATTGAATTTAGAATTAGCCATTGATTATTAATTAATGTACAATATTCAGTACAATAATCCCTTTAATTCGAAATGCATTCCATTTATTGATTCGAAGCTATGAGAATAATTATCGGCCTCGGCAATCCGGGCAAAAAATATGCAGGAACGCGGCATAACGCCGGGTTTATGGCCGTTGACCGCCTGGCCGCGCGGCAAGGCTGGCAATGGGAAAAAAACAAAAAATTTGAAGCGGAAATCGCGCGCGGTTCCGGTATGCTGCTGATGAAGCCGCTCACGTATATGAACAATTCAGGGCAGGCGGCCAGGAAAATTTTGTCATACTACAAGCTTTTACCCAAAACTTTCGGCATTGTCGGAAAATCCGGATCCGACCTGACCGATGTCCTGACCGTTATCCACGACGATCTGGACATCCGTTTGGGCAAAAAAAAGACGGCCCTGGATTCGCGCAGCGCCGGCCACAACGGAGTAGAATCGATTATTGCCGCGCTAAAAACCAAAAAATTCAAACGTATCAGAATCGGCATCGGAAGAGAAGCGGCGCGTCCTGATGCCCAAAAATATGTACTGCAAAAATTTGCCGAAGATGAAATTGTTGTAATTCTGCGGATCATTGATGAAATTTTACAGGAAATCTGAATACCAACAACCGGCAAATATTGAAATCTTTTAATATTTTTTTATTTTGTTTTCATTGCCGTTCTTTACAATAAAAAATAGCGTTCATTTTACTACTTGCCTTTTGGGACACCTAATGCCCGACAGGTAAGGAGGGAACCCGCCAAAGCAAGTAAGGGCCCTCGGACAAGTAGAAAAATAAACGCTATTTGAAAAACTGAAAAAATACGAAAAAATTAATCCTGTCATTATATTATATAAATGATCGCTTGTCAATAACCTTAACCGGTTTCTGCTGATTATTATAAAATTGGCCAACATAAGCTGTTATGATAAATAAACAATATTTGCTGGGTTTAGTTCAATTTTCCAAATTTACGCCCAAACAACTTCTTGCATTAGCCAATACGTATAATGACGCCCGGAAAATATTCAACCTTTGCGCCGAGGAATTATCCGCTCATGGGATCCAAAAGCGATTGGCGCTGGAATATATCCAATTCAGAAAAACATTGTCCATTCAGGCATTGACCGATTGCCTGGCTGATGAAAATATCGATTTTTGTACGATTTTCGATAAAGAATATCCGGAATTGCTTAAGCAAACCGCCGATCCTCCAGTGCTGCTTTTCTACCAGGGCAACCCCCAATCCGATGGCCGTTTCGGCATTGCCTTTGTAGGATCGAGAAAAAATACCCCTTACGGCAGCCGGGCCGTGCAATTACTGGTCCAGGGGCTGCCGCCCGAACAATGCCTTGTCATCAGCGGATTGGCGCTCGGGATCGATGCCTGCGCGCATCAATCAGCGGTTCGCTGCGGCATTCCGACAGTCGGGGTGATCGGCAGCGGACTGGATAAAAGATGTTTTTATCCTGCGGCCAATAAAAAATTAAAAGAGTCGATGCTTGCAGCCGGCGGCGCCGTCTTCTCCGAATATCCGCCGGGCATTCCGCCGCTAAAAATTAATTTTCCGGCCAGAAACCGCATTATTGCGGGCTTAGCCCGCTTAGTTGCCGTTATCGAGGCCGGCAAGCGCTCCGGATCGCTGATTACCGCCCGTTTCGCCCTTGAAATCGGACGCGATGTCTATGCCTTGCCGCACAATATCTTTTCGCCGCTGGCGGCCGGCTGCAATGAGCTGATCAAGCGCGGCGCTTTTCCCGTCACCTGCCCCGACGACTTGCTTCTGCCTTACGGATTGTCCGCGGAACAACATACGATAAAAAGCGCCCCGGCCAAAACACTAAGCGATGACGAAAAGAAGATCATGTCGGGCTTAAGCCATGAGCCCCGGCACATCAATGACCTTGTCCGCCGGGCCGAACTTGACACGTCAAAAATTATAAGTACACTA
>CAZAFZ010000096.1:2815-4341 GCA_964484745.1 uncultured Gammaproteobacteria bacterium
GCTTGATAAAGAATGTCGGGAATATGGAATACATAAAAATATAAAAATCCAAATGCCAAATGAAATTTATAATCATCAAAGCAATTGATGCGAACCTGGGAAGCGAAACCCTAAATTCGGTGAAGGCATCTGGAACTTTACAAAATCGATTAAATTAGATAGATACAATCGAATAAGCGCTTCTCGGGCTCTCGCGAAGCAGTCAAGCATTGGCTTGGCATGCTCTCCTCCTGCTGACTCTGAAGCAAGCAATGACTGTCGAAAATTATTGGAAGAAACTCAAGGGCCAATATTAATATTTTTAATTTTTATTATTGCAGCCGTTGCAATAGATTCCTGAAACTAAAAATATATATCCGGATTAGATTTGCCATTTGAGCTTCAGTTTTATAATGTTACCGGATAAACATCGGCGGCTGCAAATTTATTTGTTTTATATTTCAAGCTTATGGATTTAGTCATAGTAGAATCTCCAACCAAAGCCAAGACGATATCGAAGTATCTTGGTAAAAATTATAGGGTCGAATCTTCTTTCGGCCATATTAGGGACCTGCCGAAAACCGAATTGGGCGTGGATATTGAAAATAATTTCGAGCCGAAATACGTCATTCCTCCTAAAAACCGCAAAACCATTACCAAACTGAAAGAAGCGGCGCAAAAAGCCGATAAAATAATTCTGGCTTCCGACGAAGACCGTGAGGGCGAAGCGATATCTTGGCATTTGATCAGCGCTTTGGGGCTCGATAATTCCAAATCCAAATTGAACGGAAAAAAAATCGAAAGGATCGTTTTCCACGAAATTACCCGCGATGCCATCGGTGCAGCGCTGAAAAACCCCCGTGATATCGATATGCAGCTGGTTGACGCCCAGCAGGCCCGCCGCGTGCTTGACCGGCTGGTCGGCTATAAGCTTTCTCCGTTTTTATGGAAAAAGGTCGCTAAAGGACTCTCGGCCGGACGCGTGCAGTCGGTCGCGGTGCGGCTGATCGTAGAACGCGAACGCGAAATACGGGCTTTCAATCCTCGGGAATATTGGAGCATCGAAGCGATGCTGGAAAAAAAAGACAGGTCCTTCCCTCCTTTTCCGGCGCACCTGAATAAAATCGGCGGCAAGACAATCGATAAATTCGAAATAAGCACGGAAGAAGAAGCCGGAAAAATCAAGGCCGAACTGGACAATGCGGCGTATCGGGTTGCTGCCATCGAAAAGAAAGAAACCAAAAAGAATCCTCCCGCGCCTTTTACGACCTCGACTCTGCAGCAGACAGCCAACCGCTGGCTCGGATTTTCGGCCAAGCAGACCATGCGCCTGGCCCAGCAGCTTTACGAAGGCGTCAATATCACCGGCGAAGGACAAGTCGGCTTGATCACTTACATGAGAACCGATTCGCTGAATTTATCCGATAAATTCCTTGCTGATGCGAACAGCTATATCAATGGCTCGCTGGGCAAAGAATACGCTTTAGCGCAGCCGCGGCGCTTCAAGACTAAATCCAAAGGCGCCCAGGAAGCCCATGAAGCCATCC
>CAZAFZ010000097.1:0-4340 GCA_964484745.1 uncultured Gammaproteobacteria bacterium
CGATGTAAAGTATCACGAATTTTCCGTCCCGCATGGTTGCTCTCCCTGATGGATTAGTTGACTTCCGCGACCGTTTCCAGCAATTTCGGGTCGCCCAGTATTTTTCTCACAAACTCCAGCGCCTTCTCCAGATTCTTCTTCGCCTTCTCCGATAGTTCCTCGCCGAACTCGTTGAACAGGTAACCCCGGATTCCCAGAATGTAGGCCTTTGTTTTCGCTCCGAAGAGTTCCTGCGCCAAGCCCAGGACCGCTTCTTTCCTTAGCTTCTTCGTATTTGGCCGCCGCTTCGGCAACCATTTGAAGATATTCCGGCCGGGAAAACTGGTGCGTTCCATCTCCGACCAGCTGAATTTTCTTCCTGTTCTTTTTATTATTTTCAGCGGTCCACCCCTTCGGGTAACTGCCGAACATTTGCTGGTATGCTTCAGCTCTTTTAGCCTTAAATTCAGGGCTATTAAAGTACTCGGTCCAGTTTTTTGCCTGAGCCTGAACTGGCCTAGCATCGGCGTTTAATGAAAATGAAAGAACAAACGCGACAATAATGCTCAATGCTACTGTCATCTTTTTCATGGATTGGCCCTCCTAGACCGATTGATTTGTCCGTTATATTAAAGTATATATCGTTAATTTTTCTTTAATTTTGGAAGTTTTTAAACAACGGACATTTGAATATAGCACATTTTTTAATTTTTGTCAATATGAAAAAACCGTATATGCGATAATTTACGGTTATTTAATATAGACAGATAATTGTTATAGTTAATCGGGAATTTATGATCCTGCCGCTCTTTCCGATAACTCCTAGCATTAACAATATTATGTTTTGAATTCTGTGCTTTGATTTTTGGATTTGTTCAGGATTTAGTCCGCCGGCTGGCGGATTAGGATTTAGGATTTCTTCATTATATTTCGGATGGTTAAATTCGTAGATTCGGATTATTTTTTTCTCCAAAGCTATTTATCGCTTCCGGGGCGCAGCAATAACTCCGCCGCCCAATACTTGATTTCTACTGTAAAATACTATGCTTTGGCCGGGAGTAACAGCCCTTTGACTTTTTGAAAAATTTACAAAATATTTCCGGCCGTTCTTTTCGATTCTACAGCTTACAGGATCATGGCGGTAGCGGATCACTGCCTGGCAGCGCAAAGGAAACCGCGGTTCCTGCCCGAAAATCCAATTTAACCGCTTAGCGGACAATCCTTTTGAAAAAAGACCCTTTTCGTCAAAGTTTTTAACAACATATAGAATGTTGTTTTTCATATCGAATTTTGCTGCATAAAATGGGCCGATGCCTCCGATCTTAATCCCCCTTCTCTGCCCGATAGTAAAATGATGCAGTCCTGCATGCTCTCCGACAATCTTGCCATCCGGCGTTTTGATCAAACCTTTTCTGGGCTTTATGTATTTCCGCAGCAACATGTTGTGATCCATAATATTTCCTTGCTTGTTCAAGAAGCAGACATCCTGGCTTTCTTTGCTGATATAGGGCAATCTTTCGCGGTCAGCGATTTCTCTGACTTCTCCCTTGGCCATTCTTCCTAAAGGAAACAAAATCTTGGCAAGCTGTTTTTGGGTTAATGTGTATAAAAAATAACTCTGATCCTTCCCCTTGTCTTTTGCTTTAAAAAGACTAAAAAATTCCTTTGGCTTACGGCTAACGGCTAACGACTTGCGACTTATTATATAGTGTCCAGTTGCCAAATAATCCGCCCCCAGCTTTTTTGCATATTTCAACAATTCGCCGAACTTGATCAGTTTATTGCACATAATGCACGGATTCGGGGTCAATCCTTTTTTATAGCTATCGATGAAATAACCGATTATTTCCTTTTTGAATTGCCTGGAAATATCAATCGAATAGAATTTTATGCCCAGTTTGCCGCAAATCGCCTGGGCTGCTTGTTTGTTTTCCTTCTGGCCGATGCCAAGCTCCATGAATAAACCGAAAACATCATAGCCCTGCTCTTTTAAAAGATGCCCGGCTACAGCCGAATCAACTCCGCCGGAAATGGCAACGGCAACCTTCTTCTTTTCTAATTTCATAAATTAAAATTTGTTAAAGCATGAAAACAAACTATTAAAACAATTTTTAATTTTAAACTATGCAATGCAATTTCGAATTTCTCCCGAATCGCAATGCGAATATCCGGGATCCCGTTTACCAATGAATAATAAAAAACGGGAGAATCAAAACTTAATGCTCTAATGATTTGATATTTCAAATAATCAGGCATTTAAAATTCATTCAAAATTCAAATTTCAAAATTATATCCAAGGTACGGCTAGGAACTTAAAACTAATGACTAACGACTATTTTGGGCTCCCGCTTAAAATTTCCGCGAATTTTTTCTATGTCCGCGAAAAACACGGATTTTTGTATTATGCTATGGGTTACGAGTTGCGAGTTATGCATTGTGAGTTTTGCATTACACGACTAGAGCGTTAGCGCATGTCCGTTCTCCCTCAGCCATTTCCTTTTTGCTTGATAATCCGGGCAAAATCCGGCGACTTTGTTCCAGAATTTCCTGGAATGGTTTTTTACTTCCAAGTGGGCGATTTCATGCATAACGACATAATCGATGATTTCCAGCGGAGCCATGATCAAGCGCCAGGAAAAATTCAGATTCTTGCCTGAACACGATCCCCATCGCTTGGCTGCCCCCGTAATCTTTATCAGCTTATAATCGATCTTATGCAACCGGGTAAAATGGCCGACCCGCTTGCCGATCAGCTCCTTGGCTTGCTGCCGGTACCAGTTTTCCAATATCTTCTTTGCTTCGGAAATGTATTTTTCGGAAATATATAATTTGTCTTCAAAGTATAGTCTCTTTCTGCCGGCTTTTATCGTTTGCAGCGCATAGCAACGGCCGAGAAACAAAAATTTTTCGCCTGATTGAAACTTCCTGGTAAGCTGGCTGTTCTTTTTAGCCAGCATCTTCTGCAAATGCTTTTGGATCCAGCCTGATTTTTCCTGCACTAATTTTCTGATATATGCTTCGCCCGCGCGGTACGGCGCTCTCACTATCAAAACGGCATCAGGCGTAATTTCCAGCGCGACGGTTTTCCTTTTGGAACGGATTGTCCGATATTGCATATTGCTAAATACTAATGTAGTAAAATTTTGAATTATTTAATTTCGAATTTCGAATCAAACCAGAATGACAGAATGTTTCAAAATTCTATAATTCAATAATTAAATCATTTATTCAAAATTCAAAATTTTATTTCTGGCATTGCGGGCAGTAAAACGTACTTCTCTGCCCGATTACTTTGCGCTTGATCCTGCCTTTGCATTTCCCGTTCAAGCATTTTTTACCTTCCCTGCCGTAAACCCTTAAAGATTCCTGGAATTTACCCGTTGCGCCGCTGGAATCGCGGTAATCGCTGATTGTCGTGCCCCTTTTATCGATAGCTGCTTTCAGCACCTTTTTGATATTTCCATAAAGCCTCCGCACATCCTTATCAGCGAGCGACCGGCCGGGTTTTTCCGGGCTTATTTTCGACTTATAGAGTATTTCCGATGCGTAGATATTGCCAATACCGGCGATCTTGCCCTGATCCATCAGCGTACTTTTTACATTCTTCACCCCCAATAAGGCCTTTAGAGCCTTACTGGTGAATTCGGGGGACAATGGATCAATGCCCAGCTTGGCAATACTTTCCTCCTTTTCAAGATCTTGAATGTCCACGAGCTTAATCGTTCCAAACTTCCTGACATCGGAAAAATTCAAAGCATATCGGCTTTTATTTTCCAATAGCCAGCGATGGCGGATAAAGCTTTTGCCAGTCTGGAAAGAATGCCCGCAATGCTCATTCCAGTCCGTCACCGGACCGACCAGCAAATGGCCGGTCATCCTTAAATGGACAAGCATGGCCTTGCCGGAGCTTAATCCGATCACAATATGCTTTCCTATCCTGGAAACGCTGCCGATCCGCCGGCCGGTTATTTCTTTTTTAAAGCGCGGCAACGGGTATTTGACGGCCTTTTTAAAGCCGGTTTCAAAACCGGCAATCCTTGATCCAATTATCCTTTTTTTCAGGTCATTGACGATCGTCTCCACTTCGGGTAATTCAGGCATAGATGTTGCGTTTCATGCAATAAATAAATTTTGTTTTATAAAGCATATTAATGCTGTGATAGAATCATCAGCTCAGCAATTTTTAATTTTGTAATTTATAATTTTTTATACAATGCTTCAATTTCCTGATGAAGGAAAATTAAATCCGAAAAACTTAATTTTGATATTTATTCATTCAAGCATTAATCATTTATTCAAAATTCAAAATTTTTAAACTAAAATCAGCACTACCAACAACACTATCAGCCCCAGCGCGGACA
>CAZAFZ010000098.1:0-4326 GCA_964484745.1 uncultured Gammaproteobacteria bacterium
TGAAGCAAAGCTAAATAGATTGCAGGAACAGCTGGCAAAAATTAGCAGTATTTAGATAAAAATTATTTAATATTAGCCATTATAATTAATAAACAAAAAAACCGATAATTTTCCAGGAAAATGTTTGTATTTATTAGGAAAATAGGCAGTTATTTGATATAATGATAATAGTTTATCGCTCTTTGTGGAAAATCAAAGTAATTAATTAAATTATCATTTTGGGCCGTTCATGCTATGTGATCAGCCCGGATGATATGTCGCTATTATGGCAAAAATGACAAAATCTCAATTAATGGAGATGATGGCAGCCGAAACCGGCATGACCAAAAAGGATGTCGGCATGTTCATGGACAAAATGGCAGAAGTTGCCTACATGGAAGTCAAGAAGAACGGAGAATTCGTCGTGCCTGGCTTGGGTAAGCTCGTAAAAATCAAGAGAGCTGCCCGCATGGGCCGCAACCCCGCCACCGGCGAACAGATCCAGATCCCGGCCAAGACGGTTGTAAAGTTCAAAGTCGCTAAGGCCGCTAAGGACGCAGTACTCTAAGACCAATCACGTTTATCCATAGAAAAATCCCGCCCTGATCAAAGCGGGATTTTTCTATGGTTTTTAATTTGAAGATTTTATGGCCAGGCCGTGCAAATTATTAGGAAGGCCTATTTTTTATTCATTACCGCTTCAATATTTTTTCGGACAGTATCCAAATCTTGCATATTATTCCCCTTTTTCGCTTTTTGCCCTTCTTCGCTTAAAGCCGTAAAACGGGCAGAATCCCGTTCATTCCTCCTGCGTTGCGCAGCCGCATCCGCCTGCCTTGGATCTGGAAAAGGGCTTGTCTCGGCATCATTGCCTATTAGCTTATTAAATCTTGAGCGGTCCGACCGCTCAAGATGAAATAATATGCTATTTTCCCTGGGCTATCAAGTTCGCCGTTATCCTGCCGGACTCGTAGATCGTCGGCAGTCCGCTGCCGGGGTGCGTTCCGCCGCCTACCAGGTAAAGTTTTTCGGAAAGCCGGTTATGCGGGCGGAAGTAAAGCATTTGGTCCAGCGAATGGGCCAGATTGAAAGTCGCCCCCAAAAAGACGTTGTATTCATTCTCCCAGTCAGCCGGCGTGATCACGCGTTCGGCAACTATCCTTTTTTCCAAATCAAATCCGATTTTTGCATTGATTTTTTCTATGACCTTTTTGCGGAAGCCGATTTTTTCCGTTTCCCAATCGATTCCCGAACCGTTATTGGGCACCGGAACAAGGACGTAAATGTTCGATTTTCCGGACGGCGCCAAGGTCGGATCGGTTATTGAAGCATTCCTGATATAAATTGATATATCGTCAGCCAGGGTTTTGGTTTTAAAAATCGAATTCAGGAATTTCAGATAGTCGTCGGAAAAGAAAATGGTATGATGCTCCAAATCCATCTGCCCCTCAATACCCAGATAAAGCATGAAGGTGGAGCAGGAAAATTTTTTCCCGCTCAAATCCCTATGTTTTACCAGATTTTTCAGCGCATAGCCGGCATCCGCGTTCATGATGATTTTATCCGCTGCGATCCGCCGCCCATCGGCCAAAACAATTTCGCCGTCATTGACTTCCTTGACTGTCGCATCGGTATGTATTTTTCCGCCTTTTTTCAGGAAGGCTTTCTGCATGGCAACGGATATTTCCGACAGCCCGCCTTTAACATGCTGGATTCCGTAATTGTGCTCGATAAAGGGGATGATCATGAAGGCGGCCGGGCATTCCAGGGGAGACATGCCGAGATATTTGGATTGGAAAGTAAAGGCCATCTTCAGGTCTTGGCTTTGAAAATATTTTCCGAGTTCGTCATACATTGAATTGGGAAAAGAAAGCTTGGTCAGAAAGCGCAGCAGATATTTATTGAACAGCTTGTAGAACCAGCTATAGTCTTTCTGCAGGCAGGGGTAAGCCGCTTCAAAACGGATTTTTTCCCTGGCCAGCAGCCGGTCAAAACCGGCTTCTTCGCCGGGAAAATTTTTCCTGATTTCTTCCCTTGTTTTTTCGTGATTGCGGCTCATTCTGAGGGATTTGTCCCTGAAAACAAGGTGGTACATCGGGTCCAGATCGTAAAACTCAAGATAGTCCCCGACTTTTTCGCCGGCTTCCTGGAAGATTTCGTCAAGAATCGGACGCAGCATCAGGAATGTAGGCCCGATATCGAATTTAAATCCGTCGAAATCCAAAAAGCCGTTCCTGCCGCCAACCCTTGGATTTTTTTCGTAGATTTCGACCTGAAAACCCTTGTTAGCCAGCAGCATGCCGGCAGTCAAGCCGCCCGGGCCGGCGCCTACGATAACTATTTTTTTGTTTAAATTATTAAGCATTAATTTTGAGCGGTCGGACCGCTAAAAACATTAATTATTTATTATTAGCAATTTTATTGTTAAGAATATTTTTGTTAAACAGATTTTTTCACGATCTGCATCCCTGTCGTTTTATGGCATTGAATAATGCTACTCCGTAAAGCAGGCGTTGCGTGTTATGCATTACGCATTACGCGGCTTAACGTGTCGCTCCCGAATAAGCGATCGCTCTGACCGTATTCCATTCCTGGGCTGTCTGCGGGCTCTTGTCATAGATATTCTTATAGATGCTGATAGCGGCTTTTTCGCTGTTCAGGTTGCGGTCCGAAGGCAGGAGGCCGTAAGCTACGATTTTGACCGCGGCATCGTCATGCGGATTCGACAAATTGGCATCGCGCTGGTAGACGGCTTTGAAGATTGCCAGCGCTGACCGCTCCTGCCCATCATTCCGTTCGGATGGCCAGCGTCCGTTGGCGATCTTCAATACATCCGACCATTGGGCTGATGTCTGAGGGAGGCGGGCAAAAGCGCTCTTGTATGAATTCAGCACGCCGGTGCGTTCTCCCTCGCCGAGCTTGACGGTCGTTGGGGTGCCGTAGGCGATAAACTGCACCATGGCATTCTGCGCATCCTGGGTTATGTCCAGAAAGCCCTTGGTTAAAATCGCCAGATATCTGTCGATTGTCATTCTTTCTTTATCGGGATCCTGGATAATCCCCAGCGCTTGGAGCAGGATAGAGGTGTTGCTTTTGGCGATTTGGCCCGCTTCTTCGATAATCAGCGCTATTCTGCGCGTGAAGCTTTGAATCGCTTCGGAAATATTGCGTGAAATCTGGTTTGCAGTACCGGCCAGAATGTCGCCGATCGTATTTACCCCGCAGGCGCGCTTCCTGTCTTTTTCCTGTTCGGCCGTCAGCTTGCACCATTGCGGTTCCGCGGAAATGATATTCCTGTATTGGTAGCCGCCGATGCAGGAGGCTTGCCAATCGTCAAAAATGACCCGGTCGCAATAGACAGCATTGACGGCCACGGCGCCGTTGACCGAAGGAGCGGACGGCAAGCTGGGAGGAGCGCTAACTCCGCCGGACGAAATATAAGGCGAAATTATCGCAAAAATCGTGAAGTGGTCTGTTTTGGAAGAATAAACCAGCTTGTAATCCGCATAGCTCGCTCCGGCGTCAAGCGTATCGATAAAGCCCGCGAAGCTGTCAGTTGAAGATGCGTTATCGTATAACGTCCATTCCGTATCCAGCGCCGCGTTTTTATAATAAGCTGACCGCGAGGTTGCCAGGTTGACCCAGTCGTTGGCGGTCGAATCCCAGTAGGCATTGCCGGTCGTTTTCAGCTTGGCGTATGTCGTCAGCCCGGCGGAAATTGCCGCGTCGACTTCGGCTTTATAAACTACCGCTTCAATATCCACGTAATCATTCAAATTGTTGATCGTCTGGCCTGAGTTATCCTGGGCCGTGATTGAAATTCCCTTGTCGAGCGAGATGTCAAGCGAAGACGTTTTGGAAATGGCCGAAGTTTTTTGCACGAAGATATTGCCGGAAGAATTGGAATTGCCGAGGGCGTTCGGCGGGATGATCAGCTTAATGCCGGTATTGTTCGGGTCGGTATTGTCAAGCGTTCCTCCGCTGGCCGGAACGATCGGCTTAGAATAGCTGATGGTTGTCCAGGCTGGATCAGCCGTTAGCATGATATTAACTGTTGCGCCGGAGCCGGTAATGGTGGCATTGGAATTATTTTGCGTCTCCAGGTATCCGTCGGCAACGCCGAATATTTTCCAGATGCCGTCTACCACGCCCAGGCTGTAGAAACCGCTGCCGTCTGCCGGCGCCTGGACTTTTTTGGTTCCGTCGGTAGTTTCCGCCCGCGCCATGCCGCCGGAAACCTCTTCTCCGGAATCATATTGGCTATTGCTGTTCGCATCGTTATAAAGATATCCCGAAATGGCTAGGGTGTTGGCGTTGATCACCAAATTTATATTATCGGCTGTCGTT
>CAZAFZ010000099.1:0-4299 GCA_964484745.1 uncultured Gammaproteobacteria bacterium
AGAAGTTGGACACCGAGAGTTTCGCCAATATCCTATCCGAGGCAAGGAAATATAGGCTGAATTTGATCATGGCCCACCAATATATCGAACAGCTCAACGAAAAGGTCAAGGCCGCCGTATTCGGAAATGTCGGAACATTGATCTCCTTCCGGATCGGGGCGACCGACGCCGAAGAACTGGTTAAAGAATATACGCCGACTTTCAGTGAAGAGGATCTTGTCAATATCCCGAAATACGAAATGTACGTACGCCTGATGATCGACGGGATCATGAGCGAGCCGTTTTCGGCCAGAGGCCTTCCTCCCTTGACCGAGGAGGAAAAAACCGGTAATTTGGACAAGGTCATCAAAGTATCCCGGGAACGCTATTCCAAGCCACGTGCCGGAGTCGAGGAAAAGATACTCAGATGGCACATGGGAGATGAGGACAATATTCCGGAAAAGCCCAACCGCGACAGGGCTTTCAGGGAACCGGTAAGCGGGCCGGCCAGGAATTATTCCGGTCCAAAGCCTAACCCGCCCGCCAGCCGAGCTAAAAAGGAAGAAGAACAGGAAAGCTACCACCAGCCGTTCAGGCAAGCCCTCCAGGGTTTATTGGAAAAAACCCCGGAAACCAGAATTCCGGAAACCATAAAGCCGCAAACCAGAATTCCGGAAACCAGAATTCCGGAAAAAACCGCCAATGCAATCTATACCAATACCGCGGTCTGCACGCGCTGCAACGAGATGACCAACGTGTCATTCGTGCCAGACGGCATCCGGCCGATTTTTTGTAAAAATTGCCTAACGATAATCAAGGAGGAAAAACGCCTTGAGGTCGAAGCGCGCAAGAAAGCCAAAGAAGAAGAGCTGAAAAAACTGACGGGCGAAGAATATAAAGCGCCCGGACCGAAAGCCCCGCAGGCAAAAATAATCCGGCCTTCGGCCGGCGGGGAAGCCGAATCCAAAGGGAAGCCGCCCCGGGAGCTGAGCTTAAGGGATCTTCCCGCACAGCGGCAGTCCGGCCAGGATGATATTCGGGAAAACAATGGCGATAACCTGCGGAAAAAACAGCAAAATTTTTTAGGCAGCCTGCCCGCCGGCGATTCTGCCTTCCGCTCCGATGGCCCACCCGGCCCTGCCCGGAAAAGAGCGCCTTCATTCCTGGGCCAAGATGCCGATAGCCATGGCTTGGAAGAAGGGAAAAGCGTATTTATTTGATCGGTGTTACCAAAGCAGACAATTAACCGTTTACATATACCTAATCCAGCAAAATAAAATTTATGAAGCTAAAAGCCAGTTTGCACATCCATACCAAGGAGGATTTCTCAGACGGCCATTTTATCAAGTATACCATTTACAATTTGATCGACCACGCGGAAGAGCTCGGTTTCGACGTGCTGGCATTAACCGGCCACCGCAAATTCATCTATAAGCCGGAATACGGAGATTATGCCAAGGGCAAAGGAATACTGCTCATTCCGGGAATCGAATTGTCGCTCGGCAAAATCTACCGGGAAAACCATGTCATCGTCCTGAACTGCGATAAAAGCGTCGAGAGGGTCAAGACTTTCAGAAGCCTTAAAATGTACAAAAAGAAGCACCCCAAAGCTTTTATTTATGCTCCGCATCCGACTTTCGGCCTGCAGGAAGGGATGGGCATAAAAAACCTTTTAAAGCATATCGATACTTTCGATGCCATCGAGCATTGCTGGTACCATTCCAAATTGGTGAATTTCAATAAGCGCTCCCTGAAAGTCGCACAGCAGTTCAACAAGCCTTTTATCGCCACAGCCGATCTCCATACGCTGGATTATATGGACGAGGATTATGTTGTGGTTGAGGCGACCGGAAAAAACATCAAAGCTTTTTTCCGCGCTATCAAGCAGGGCAAATACGAAAATGTTACCAGAGCAAAAAGCATTGAAGAGCTGGCCCTGTTTATCGTCAAGCTGGCTTTAAGTTCGCTCATCAAATCTCCGCGCAAAGCGGCCGCCCGTTTTAAGCCCCTGATCGCAATTCATTGAACTCATCATGGCTAAGCAGCTGATTCGCTATGCAGGAACAAAAAAACAGAGACTTTCTTAAAATAAGCAAAGCCGCGGACTTAAGCGGCATGGACAAAAAAATCTACCGGGTGCTGGAAATTCTTCCGGGATTTTTATCGTGGTCCACTTTATTGTCTTTGATCATTTTTTCTTATTTTTATCCGGTATATGTCGCATATTTTGTGGTGGCTTTTGACATCTATTGGCTGCTTTTAGTCGTTTATTTGGGAATCCATTTGGTCGTTTCCTACATCATGCTTAAGCGCAACCTGGCTGTTGACTGGAAAAAAAAGTGCGAATCGATTATCGGCTGGGAGAGGATCAGGCACCTTGTTATCCTGCCCACCTATAACGAAGGGCTGGATGTCTTGCGTTCGACCTTTGACGCTTTGGCCCACGATAGCTATCCGAACGATAAGATGATTGTCGTGCTGGCGATTGAAGAACGCGCCGGACAAGGCGCCAAAGAAAGGGCCCGTACGATCGAAAGGGAATACGGCCATATTTTCGGACGTTTTCTGGTTACGATCCATCCGGATGATATCGTAGGCGAATTGAAAGGCAAGGGCTCCAACCAGGCCTGGGCGGCCAAAAAAGCCAAAGAGCAGATCATCGATCCGGAAAACATGCCATATGGCGACATTCTGGTCAGCGTTTTCGATATTGACACTATTGTGATTTCGGGCTATTTCCACCGGCTGACCTATGCTTTCCTGACCGTAGAAAACCCTTACCGCGCCAGCTACCAGCCGATACCGATGTACCACAATAACCTTTGGCAAGCGCCGTTCTTTTCCCGCGTTGCAGCCAGGTCCAATACTTTCTGGCAGATGATGCAGCAGATCAGGGACGAAAAAATGGTGACCTATTCGTCGCATTCCATGACCTGGCAGGCGCTGGTCGATATCGGCTTCTGGTCGACCAACATGGTTTCGGAGGATTCCCGCATTTTCTATAATTGTTTCGTTTATTACGACGGCGATTACCGAGTAGAGCCGCTCTATTTTCCGATCTCCATGGATGTAACCATGGATACGACCCCCTGGAAGACCATGAAAAGCTTGTATATCCAGCAGCGGCGCTGGGGCTGGGGAGCCGAGAATGTCGCTTATCTGATTTTTAATTTTATTAAAAGGTACAAGCAATCCCCCAAATACGTTTATATCCGGCATATTATGGTGCAGATCTACGGCTTTCATTCCTGGGCTACCAATGCCCTGATAACGGCCTTTGTCGGATGGCTGCCGATAATCTTGGGCGGTGAACGTTTCAGGCAGTCGGTACTTTCGTCCAACCTCCCTTCGGTGACCCAGTTTTTAATGACTTTCGCCATGGTTGGCCTGGTTATCAGCACCATTGTCAGCACGCTGCTGCTTCCGCCCAGGCCCAGGCATTACGGTTTTGGCAAAACCCTGACTATGGTTTTACAATGGACTGTCCTGCCGCTGGTTATCATCTGTTTCGGTTCTTTTCCCGCCCTGGAAGCTCAGACCCGCCTGATGTTCGGCAAATATATGGGATTTTGGGTAACACCGAAGAAACGATAAAGTCAATAAGTCGAAAGTCTTTAAGCCATATGTCTATAAATAAGAAGATTTATTCACATTTAAATTAAAAACCAACAATTTATAGACTTTTAGACTTACAGACTTAACGACCAATATCATTTGACAATTTTTATCAAATATTATATTATTATTCAGTATTATTAACTGTTAAAAAAACAAAACGCATTTGTTTTGTTTTTTATTATAATCCATTGTATGAAAATTTTTGGCAGTAGAGTTCTGCTTGTTATGAATTTTTATTCAATACATATAATTTTGGAAAGCGTTGAAAACCTTTTTTCAAAAAAGCTTTCAATATTAATTTTATGTCACAGGACAACATGATCAAGCTTGAATGCACGGAATGCAAACGAGTCACTCATTTCTCGAAAAAGAATAAGAAGAAAATCAAGGAACGCCTTGAACTCAACAAATTCTGCAAGTTTTGCGGCAAGCATACGATGCACAAGGAGACAAAATAGTACATAGTCGTTAGTCAAAAGTCGAAAAATAGTCTGTAAGTCGTTAGTCATTAAGTCAGTTAGTCTATTAAAAAGATTTATGATTTATGGCTAATCGACTAATGGCTAAGTGACTTACTGCTATTTTTGCGGGTGTCGGTTAATGGTAAACCACCGCTCTCCAAAAGCGGAACTGTGGGTTCGATTCCTACCACCCGTGCATACTCAGAAAAAAAGCAAGCAATTTACTTGCTTTTTTCGTATC
>CAZAFZ010000100.1:0-4251 GCA_964484745.1 uncultured Gammaproteobacteria bacterium
TAAGGATCACCCACTTGCCGACCGGACTGGTTGTACAATGCCAGGACCAGAAGTCACAGCACCAAAATAAGGAAAAAGCCCTGCAAATTCTGCGCTCGCGGCTATTGGCTAAAATTGAAGAGGAAAACCGCAATAAAGAAGCAGCTGAAAGGAAGCAGCAGGTGGGCTCGGGAGACCGCAGCGAAAAAATCAGGACTTATAACTATCCCCAAGACCGCATAACCGACCACCGGATCAAAATGAACTGGCATTCCATGGATAAGATTTTAAACGGCCAGCTGGATGAAATTATTGAAAAATTAAAAGATGCTGATTTAAAAAAGCCCCTTGACGAGGCTTGAATCAGCTTATGTTTTCAAATAGTGATTGCGCGGATGCCGGGCAGAATATTGAACCTCCGGGGAATGAATCGGCCGGTTTCTCCTCCGATGTAATTTCTTGATTGTACGGGGTGCCGGCTGAGCCAGGAATTTTGCGGTTCTCTTTGGACCTCGCGAGATGCGAAATGAATTCATCCCCGCCATAACCATTCTGCGCGGTTGCCGCAACCGCTTATTTTTTTCCGCATTTGTCCATAAAAAAACCGCGTTTAAACCGCGCTACCTAACACGCCGGTTCGGATAACAATTTATCATTCATCTTTCTCCTTCTTTTATGGCTCCCCTTAATGTTTTTGATTTAATACAAATGCATAATTCCGGTAAAATCCGGCAACCGGATGTTGAACATATTTTAGCATTCGCCCTGCATAAACCAAGGGAATATGTGATTGCCCATCCCGAGCATCGTATCACTGCAAGAACGGCCCAAAAGATTGCCCGCCTGGTCAATCTGCGATTAAGGGGCTATCCGCTGGCGTATATAACGGGAATCAAGGAGTTTTACGGCATGGACTTCAGGGTAAACGAATCTGTCCTGATACCGCGTCCTGAAACAGAATTGATCGTTGAAAGGATATTGGATCGGATCAATTCCATGAAACGGCCGGATCAAGCCCCGATGGGAACAATTTTGCTGGCTGATCTCGGAACAGGATCTGGCTGCATAATCATCGCTTTAGCCCGTAATCTGCCCTTATCCGGGCCGAAAACAAAAATTGCATATTATGCAGTCGACAATTCGATCGACGCATTGAAAATTGCACGCGAAAATGCCGGGCGCCATCGCCTGAACGCCCAGATACAGTTTAAGCTCGGCGATTTGCTCGGTCCGGTCAAAAATCACCTCGTAAACGATAAGCGCATCAATAATATCTTTATTGCCGCTAATCTGCCTTATGTCGGAACAAATGAATATAATCGGCTGCCGACGATCAAATATGAACCCCGGAATGCTCTGGCTTCGGGAATAGACGGGTTGGCGCATTACCGGCGCCTGGCCGGACAATTGGCTGCAATGGGCAATGCGCTTAAAAAACAAAAACGAAGCGTCAATGCTTCGATTTTTTGCGAATTGGACCCTGCTCAAATTAACAAGGCTCAAAAATTATTCAAAAAAGTTTCGACGGACGTAAAATTCATAGTCCATCAGGACTACTCCGGACGCGATAGAATACTGGAATGCGTTTTCGGCTTTAGCCATTGCTTAATGCGCAGCAACCCGCATTATAAGCGTCGAGAACAGCTGGCTGACCAAAAAGATGACATAAGTAAATAAAGCCAGAGAAATCAAAAAATACTGCTTCATAGTTTTGTTTTTATTTTATTTATTTCCTCTGAATTGTCTTTTTGCTTCCTGCTTTTCCGATCCTTCAATGTTCTTCCGGCATATTCGAAGCGCTCGCTCGCAGCTCGAGCTACTTATGACCATTCCTTAGACTGTCTGACCAGTAATTCTTCCGCGCGCACCGGTTCTGCCATCAATTCCTTGACGGCTTTTTCCATCCGGGCGCCTTGCGAACCCTTGATCAAAAGAAGGTCGTTTTCGCGCATCCTTTCTTGCACGAATTTCGCCGCTTCGATATTATCGTCAAAATGGAACATCCTGTCCTGCTTCATGCCGCTTTTTGACGCGCCATGCATGATATGCCTGGCTTTCTCGCCTACCGCAACAAGTATGTCGATATCCGACTGGGCTGCCTTTCTGCCGACTTTTTCATGTCCGGCTACGGTATAACTCCCCAATTCCAGCATATCGCCGAATATCGCGTATTTAAGGGAATTATTATTTTTCGGGATTTTATCGAATATTCCGATGGCTTCAGCCGATGACTGGGGGGAAGAATTATAAGTGTCGTCGATTATCAAGGTTCCTTTTACTCCATCTATAAGGTTCATCCTCCCTTTGGGCGGAGTAAAGCCTAACAAGGCCTGTGAAATCTGGATCAAGTTCATACCCTTGATGATTCCGCAGGCAGCGGCTGCCAACGCCGAATAGATCACCGGATAACCTATTACTTCCGGCAGAAATACCGGGACCACTGATCCTTTGTATTTTAATTTAAAACTTATTCCGGCCAGCTTGCTGATCCTGCTCTTTCCAGGTTCTTCTTCATAATCATGCTCGAAACTGAAAACAATTTCCAGCGCTTTGACATCCGCGCTCTCCAGAATGCCGTAAGTCAGCAAATTACCCTCAAAATCCCTGGCCAGCGAGGCTTGCGCAGGATCATCCGCGTTAAGCACCGCCCAGCCTCCTTCTTTGAGCTCCTTAACCAGCAGGCTTTTCTCGCTCTTGATCTTTTCCAGGCTGCCGAAAGCTTCCAGGTGAGATTCGCCGATTTTCGTAATGACTCCGATATCGCATTTGGTGATATCCAATAGATAAGCAATATCGCCGGGCTTATCCGCGCCCATTTCCAATATTAATATTTTTGGAAACGAATCTTTGCTTTGCATGATGATTAAAATTCCCTGGATCATAACTCTTAGCCAGCCAAAAACTGATTTGCCCGGAGATTGCATGCCGATCACCGCCAGCGGCAGCCCGATTTCGTTATTATAATTCTTTTCGCTCCGCCTGGCTTGAAATTCCGAACTTAAAGTACAAAAGATGGCATCCCGCGTACTTGTTTTTCCGACGCTGCCGGTGATGCCGATGACATCAGGCTTATGCTTCCTGATGATGGCTTTGGTTATGATCTTTAATATTTTCTCGACAGCTTTTTTCATAGTCGTCGATTTTATTTATTGGGTTTTCCTTTCCGGCTTGAGCTGGTAATAATTGGCTAAAAACTTTTCAATTTCACCGGCCAAAGGGACAGCCGAGCCTTCGGCAAACTGTACGTCCCTGGGGTGGTCCATTTTTACAAGGATCACGAATCGCGGAGAATCGGCTGGAAAAAATCCGACGAATGTATGGATAGTTTCGTCGCTGTATCCTCTCGAAGTCTTGGATGCAACCTGAGCCGTGCCGGTTTTGCCCGCTACGTAGAATCCCGGCAGAGCGGCTTTCTTGGCATGTCCTTTTTCTACAACGTTGACCAGCATGCCGGTGACCAGCGCGGCAGCCCGTTCGGAAATCACCCGCCTAAGTTCGATCGGCTTTGTATCTATTTTGGTACCGTCTTTTTTAACGATTGATTTAACAAGATAAGGCTTCATCAATATGCCGCCATTGGCGATTACGGCATAGGAATTGGCCATCTGGATTGGCGTTGCGGAAACGCCCTGTCCGAATGACGCGACTGCCGCATCAATTTCCTTGACGCTTTTAGCTTGCAGGTTATTGATATTGCCCGGACTTTCGCCCTGCAGCTCAATGCCGGTCTTTTCACCGAAACCGAATTTAGCGATATAATCTCCAAAGGTCTCGGCGCCGATCTGCCTCATGGCGAATATCGCACCGGTGTTCAGCGACAATTCCAACACCTTGTTCATGTTGATCGTGCCGTGAGCTCCTGCCGTTTCATAGTCTGAGTTGCAGATCGTCCAGCTGTTGATTTTCAGGCAGCCATCGTCTTTATAGGCGGTTTCTGGCGCAACCTTGCTTTGGTCAATGGCAGCCGACATGGTCAGCGGCTTGAATACCGATCCCGGCTCATATTGCGTGAAAATTGCCGGATTATTGAAGCTCTTAATGGATTTTACCAGCCGATAATTGTTGGGGTCAAAATCCGGGTATGAACAAATCGCGATAATGGCTCCGGTAAAAGGATCCATGATGATCAGAGTGCCGCTGTCGGCGCCATGTCTCCTTGTTTCGCTTTTTAGCCTCGAGCAGGCTTCGTATTGAACCGAGCGGTTGATTGTCAAAATTATGTCGTTTCCGTCTATCGGCGCAACGTAATTCAGATTATTTGCGATTATCCAG
>CAZAFZ010000101.1:0-4251 GCA_964484745.1 uncultured Gammaproteobacteria bacterium
TTGCTGTTATTTGCGGGATGGAAAGCTTGTGGAAATTCAATGCATCCTGGGCTATCAAGCTGTTCTTTTGGCTAACGGGCAAATAGCTGATGCCATTGATGGAATTGTCATTTAACGCTGCCGTAGCTTCTTCGATCGTTGGAAAAAATAGAAAGGTAATATCGGTTATATATGGTTTTTGCCCGTAATAGTTTTCATTGGCGGTTATTTTGTATGTTTTCAAATTACCTGATTTATCTTTTGCCAGCGACTTAAAGCGGTAAAGTCCGCTGCCGATCGGCTTCAAATTCAACTCCGCCAAGAGGGCTGCTTCAGGAGGTATTTCTCCCCATACTTTTTGGCTGATTATTCCGAAAGTAAGCAGATCCATAAAACCGGCATATGGTTCGGTCAAATGAAACGCTATTTTATTGTCCCCTGTTTTTTCAATGCTAACACCGGCAAACACGCTATTCAGCGGAGATTTATACTCGCTGTCTTTAATGGCGTTAAATGTAAAAATAATATCGTCGGAGGTTAAGGGATCGTTGTTATTCCAGTAGGCGTCGGTCCTGATCTCAAAATTATATGTTTTCCCGTCTGAAGAAACTTCCGAATTGACAACTAAGTCATTAGCCAGTTTTCCGCCGCTATCGCGCTTGAATAAAGATGAAAAAACAAGGCTGCTGATATCGCCATCGACATCGTTAACGCTGTCAAAAAGCGGATTAATGTATTTTGGGGCTCCTACCAAGCCTTCGATATATTCGCCGCCCTGGATCGGTGAAATTTCAACATGCTTTTGGTATAATCTGACTGCGGTGAAAACCAGGCTGAATACGAGCAAAAGAACAGCAATCCTTAACACTAAAAGTTCCCGTGGGCTTAAATATTTGCTTAAATAAGTGAACTGCTTAAAATTCGGAACCTTGGATTTGGAAAGCGACAAGACCAGCTTTTTATCGATATTTTTCAGGTTACGGCTCTGGCCGCTTCTGCTTCCGTTGCTTCCGGAAAAAACGCCGGCCATTTTCCTGAAAAACATTAAAGCTTGCTTCACCGGCTTATCGAAGAATTTATCTGCTCCTGTTTTTTTTGATGAAGATAGGTCCACGGATAGTGAATGTATTTACGGCTTAAATTAATATAATAGAGATCGATACTATGATAAAAAAAACAGCCAAAAATATTGTTGCGTAAAATAGAATTTTTTCTATTCCTCTTTTAGTCCTGTAAACGCTGTCCGTCCCTCCGAATACTCCCGAAAGCGAAGCGCCTCTATTCTGCATTAAAATCGAAATGATAAGCGCTATAGCCAGGACGAATTGTGCAATTGATAATACCGTTTCCATTGCTTTAGGATTCTTTGACCTTACTAATGATTTTTTCAAAAACCGGCTTGTTGTTCTTGGCTAAATCAGCCAAAACTTTCCGGTCCAAATCGATCTTTGCTTTTTTCAAAGCGGAAATAAATTTGGAATAGCTCATTTCCTGCTCTTTAACAGCCGCGCTTATTCTGATATTATTCAATCCGCGGCTGGTCCTCTTTTTTTTGCGCCTGTCTGCGTAAGCATGCGCGCCGGCCTTGGTCGAAGCTTCTTTGGCTTGTTTGATCAGATTTTTCCTCCCCCATTTATAACCTTTTACCTTAGAAAGGAGTTTTTTCCGTTTTTTGGTATGTTGGGTTCCGCGCTTTACTCTAGGCATAAATTAATAAGTCTGTTAGTCGTAAGTCTATTAGTCTATAAGTCAATCTGAATTAAGCATTAATCAAAACTTTCTGACTTGCAGACTTTCTGACTTGCAGACTTTCTGACTTGATGATTATTTTCCGGCAATAAGATTCTTAATATTTTTTGCGTCTTGGCTGAACATTTCTATGTCACGCCTTTTTTTACGTACGGTATTTCCGGATTCTCTGGAATTAAAATGGTCTTGTCCGGCTTTCCGCCTGATTACTTTATTATTCTTGGTTATTTTGAATCTTTTTGAAATTGATTTTCTGGTTTTTTGTTTAGGCATAATTTTCTAAATAGTGCCGTTACAATGAATGGCAACCAACAATAGCATATCGGCTTGAAATATTTAACACCGGGAATTAATTGTTTGTCCGGGCCGTTTTCTAATATTTGATGAAGATTGGAAATTGGCTAATATTTGAAAAGTATATATATCTAAAACAAAAAACAGGGGCTTAGCCTGATTTATCGCTATTATTTTGCTTTATTGGCTAATAATATAATATACTTATAGCCTTGTTTTGTCAAGTCTTGTTCGCGCATTAAATTCAACTCTGAATTCGATTCAAGCATATCTACGAACCGGTTGACGACATCGTAGGCTTTTTGCGGATGCTGCCTCTCCCTGCCTTTCAGCTGCAATTCCAGCTTGAGTTTATTCCCCTTGTTTAAAAATTTTACTGCCTGTTCGTAGCGCACTTGAAAATCATGCTCATCGATCCTTACCGATAAGCGGATTCCCTTTGTTTCGATCTTCTTTTGCTTCAGTTTTTGCTTTTGCGATTTCTTGTCCAGCTCATATTTAAACTGTCCGTAGTCCATTATTTTACAAATTGGGGGATTTTCCCTGGGGTTGACTTCTACCAGGTCCAATCCGGCTTCATCGGCCATCTCTCTGGCTTTGCGGGTTGGCATAATTCCAATTTTCTCCCCTTCCTCATTAATCAAAAAAATTTCCGGTACCCTGATATGATCATTTGCCCGAAATCGCTTTTCTTGCACCGGCTTTGGCTTTCTCCAAATTTTTCGCATATAAATAATTGACTAATATAACTTATTATATATTATTCATCAAATATATCAAGCTTTACGAAAAAAGATAAGTGCTTAAAATTGCGACAAGAATGAAATTTTTATATAATATTCGTAATATTATTGACAAAAACAATTATTTATACTAATATTAAATAATACAAAAATAACGATAACTGGGGGTTACGGATGAGAATTATATATTTATTTTTGATGATTCTGTTCATGCTCCCTGCTAGAACTTATTCAGGGGATATTGAACTTTTAAAATTCATCGCAGCGAAAAAGCCGCAAGTCATCGGGTTCGGAGAATACCATCCTGGCCCAGACTATGAAGGACGGACTACTTTGGAAATTTTTTCCTGTCATCTCTTGCCCATATTGGCAAACCTTGGTTATAAAAAAATCGTTGTTGAATATCTTTATCTTGGTTTATCTCAAACCGACTACGAACTATGCTCGAAAAACTCAGGTGATCCAGCCAAGCAGCAAGCAATGCAGGATAACCTGCTGCGCGCGAAAGATCCAAAGGGGCTCCTGGCCCTATTCAAAGAAGCCCAAAGATGCGGAGTCGATATATTCGGAGCCTGGCCGAACGATTTTGAAAAAAACCTTAGGTTCTCGCAAATATCGGGAAAACATAATCCTGAAAGGATCAACGCCCTGGAAATGTTTTCAATTTCAAGGGTTTTGACCAGGAACATGATCGCCATTGCCGAAAGGCTTTTTTAAAACCAGGAAAATGCTTTGCTCTACGGCGGATTATGGCATAGCCAATGCAAGCCCCGTTTAGAGCAGATTTCTTATGGATTGCATTTTATTCTGAAAAACATAAACTATTTAGAAGTTGTGCTAATAAATAGTGGCCTTTTAAAAAATTTCGATGAGATCGATCGCGGGCATAAGGAAATGGTAAAAAATAAAATTACCGAAAGAATTTCCCCTGACCGGCTAACCTATGAGCTGGTCTGGAGCGAATAATGATTTCCTCAACGCAAAGACGGAGCCTATGCCCCGTCTTTTCTATTTGTCGATTAATGTTAATTGTTAATAGCGAATTGTTAACTGTTGTTATGGAGCGGGTAACGGGAATCGAAGGGGCGGAAGCCCCTTTTAAAGGTTTATTCTGTTGGGTGCTCAAATAAATACTATATAAGATGCGCTAGCAAAAGTTTATTACGGGCTCTCGACCGCTACCACGCTTAAATATAAAAGCCCATAAAATTGGGCTTTTTATATTTGAGCGGGTAACGGGAATCGAACCCGTCTGTCTGCCTTGGCAAGGCAGTGTAATAGCCACTATACCATACCCGCATTTTAAATGATGAATTTCGAATTATGAATTTTGAATGATTTTGTTTAAATAACAATAATATTATACCACAAATAATTCAAAGGCCAGCCAATCATAAAAATTCTAAATTTAAAATTCGCCGTGTGCCCAGGGCGGGACTCGAACCCGCAAGGGATTGCTCCCGAGAGATTTTAAGTCTCTTGTGTA
>CAZAFZ010000102.1:0-4250 GCA_964484745.1 uncultured Gammaproteobacteria bacterium
GACCGAAGCTTCAAAGGACCCCGAATCCGTAAAGGATTCGCTGGATGCTAACCAGTATAAATTGTATAAGTTGATCTGGCAAAGGGCTCTTGCCACCCAAATGAAAGAAGCCTTGCTGGACGCAACTACAATAGATATTGACGCATTGCCTGCCCTTGCCAAGGAAAGTCTGCCCGCAGGACAGGAGGGCTCCCCCGCCGACAAAGGGGAGGCACCGAGTTCTTCCGATAAGGGGGGCGAGGTTGGTTATCAGTTCCGCTCCACCGGGCAGGTGCTGAAATTCAAAGGCTATCTGGCAGTCTATCCGGAAAAAAGCTCCGAACTTGAACTGCCTCCTGTCGAACAAGGCGAAATCCTGGATTTATCGGAGCTTGATCCAAAGCAGCACTTTACCCAGCCGCCAGCCAGATATTCCGACGCCGGGCTGGTCAAGGCGCTGGAAAGGTACGGTATCGGCCGCCCCTCGACCTATGCTCCGACCATCGCAACCATCGAGGACAGGAATTATGCCAACCGCGACGAAAATAAACGGCTCTTCCCTACCGATATCGCCTTTGTGGTGAATGACCTGCTGGTTGAACATTTTCCGAACATCGTGGATGTTAACTTTACGGCCAAGCTGGAAGATGAACTGGATGACATTGCCGAAGGGAAAAACAAGTGGCAACCGGTAATTAAAAATTTTTATTTTCCTTTTGACGAAAATTTGCAGATTAAATACGGAGAAATTAACAAAAATGACATTATGCCCGAAGAAAAATCCGAAGAGCTTTGCGACAAATGCGGAGCTCCCATGGTCATTAAAACCGGCCGCTACGGAAAATTTTTAGCCTGCTCGGCTTTCCCTGACTGTAAAAACATCAAGGGCCTGAACGGCAACGGCCGGAATGTTGGTAAAGAAAAAAGCGAGAAGATCAAGGAGCTCGAAGAAAAATATAAAGCTGAGGTTTGCGATAAGTGCGGGGCGCCGATGGCCGTCAAGTCCGGACGCTTCGGGCCTTTCCTGGGCTGTACGGCTTATCCTAAATGCAGGAACATCAAAAACATAAAAGAGAATGGGAATTCGTCGACCGGAATCAAATGTCCTGAATGCGGAGAAGGCGAAATCGTAGCCAAAAGAAGCAAGCGCGGAATTTTCTATGCCTGCAACCGCTATCCTGACTGTAAAACATCTTTCTGGGGCAAACCGACCGGCGAACAATGCCCGGAATGCGGAGCCTTGCTGGTGGAAGGAAAAAACGGCGTTGCCTGCTCAAAAAAGGAATGCGGATACAAGAAATAACGCGATGCCAACAAACAATGTATTCGAATTATACGCATATAGGATGCAATTATTTTACAAAATAGAAATACTAAATTCTAATATCTAAATTCAAAACAAATTCAAATGAGCAAATCCGCCAGCCGGCGGACAAAATCCAAAATTGTTTTGGATTTGAAATATTTTCCAGCATCCCCTAGCAAATATGCGCAATCCCGCTTACCAAAGAAAATGCAAGAGCGGGAGATTTAGTGCTTAGGATTTCTATATGAATATCGTAGATACCATAAAAAATTTTGTCGAGCAAGAAAGCCGCAAGCCGGAAAGCAAATACGGCTATGAGCCGTTCGAATACCATTTCAGGCCCATGGTCGGCTATGCCCTCGCTTTAGCGGATGAGCTGGGAGGCGATAAGGAAATCATCGAACTGGCTGCCTGGCTGCATGACATCGGCTCGATCATGTTCGGCCGCGAAGACCATCATCTTACCGGCGCACGGGTCGCGGAAGAAAAGCTCAAAGAGCTGGATTACCCGCCGGAAAAAATTGAGCTGGTCAAGAATTGCATTCTGCACCATCGCGGTTCGCAGAAAATTCCAGGCAATACTGTCGAGGAGAAAATCGTGGCCGATGCCGACGCCCTGAGCAGTTTCGACAATATCGGCGGCTTGTTCAAAGCGGCTTTTATCTATGAAAAACTGGACCAAAAAGAAGCAATGCGCACTGTTCGGGAAAAGCTGGAAAACAAATGGAACCAGCTTTCCTTCCCTGCCGCAAAAGAAATGGTGCACCCGAAATATGAGGCCATGAAAATATTGTTGTCCTAATTGAAAATCTATTGATTTTCGGCAGGATAAAATCCTGTTTTTTGTTGTCATAAAACATAAAAGCCTTGAAAATCAGAATAATATGAGATAAGATAAAAATATCCAACATAACATAAAATGAAAGAATTTTTGATTAAAAATGAAGGCCCCGCACCCAAGACTCAGCGCGAGCTCCTGAACAAAGCCCTGGAAGCTTCTTTGGATGGTTTTACCGAAATTGAAAAGCCGGTTATTAAAAAAATTATTGAAAATGCCGATATTAACGATCCCAACGAACAAAAAATCAGGGATGCTGCCTTGGAAAAATGGTGGCAGGAAAAATACGGCATCTCATACAGGCAATCTTCCAAGTCAACCCGCCATGAACATTTGCGCAGGGACTATGGCCTGCCTGCTGATCGGGAAAAAGCCATCGATCTGCAAGAACAATTGTTTAAAGCATATGGCCTGGAAGATGAAAAGGAAAAATCGGCGCGTATCGCAAAACTTAAGCAAGTCTATATCGATGAATATCCTGACCGGCTCGAAGGAATCGAGGCTTTATTCGAATATAGAAATTTCCATCTATTGCAGCGGGAAATAAACGAAGGCAAGCAATTCAAATCAAAAAAAGAAAGGCGCGATACCTATAAAAGCATAACCGAATATCAATTTCTGGTAACGCATTTCATTAATCTGAATTCGGACAACCGTGAACTGGTTATAAATTTCTGGAACGCCGCGGCATTAAGCGCCGGCCTGAATATGGATAGCCCTGAATTTAGGTCCTTTAAAAAAGGCATTGTGTCCCAGGTCGCCAGCTATAAAATCTTTACAAGTCTGGGTTATAACCCCAAGCTTTCGCACCCCAAAGAAGATGCCTTTGACAAGATCGATATGTGGCTCGAATCGAACAGCGCCTTGCAAGTCAAAGGATATGACCGGGATAAGCCGATGATAGTCGAGGCCAATGGCATATCATATCCCGGCGTAGAAATTAGCGATGAAAAAGACAGCGCCGCAAAACATTTCAATACCCGCCACTTCCATGAATTCCAGCGCTACCAAGCAAATATTTTCCGCTACAACCAAGCCAATCAGGAAAAACCTATTATCGGGTATTTCATGGTAATCCCCTATAATCAAATAGACCCTGATACCGGCGAACCGCGTTCCGAATTAATTGACTATTTTAAAAATGAGCTGGAAAAATAAATACCCCGGCAAGGCCGCTTCAGGATGTTTTGAAATTTAAATACCCGGAAAAATTTTTTCCGGGTTTTGTTTTATGATTCGCCGGGCAACAAATCTGCGGCAAGAGCGAAATGATCGTATAATTATCAATATTGCCCGCCGCATAAATTAACCGAGTAAATCAGCCAGTATATCAGGCTGAGTGATGCATTAAACCAGATGCAATTGGCGGAAAATATACGGCTGATTCTTAAAATTGTCCGGTCAATGAGCGCGAGCATGGCAACGAATAAGTGCATGCTCATCAGCAGTAAAAATAAGCTGCATTCGTTCGGTAAATATCTGCCAACTGCAAGTATCGTGCCGAGTGAAATGGCCAACCACCATCTGCTGAAAAAAATAATTATTGCTGAAGTAAAATGGCAGGCACTCATTTACAATACCCCGCTTTTATAAGTTATGATTTTTTATGATTGGCCTGGAAAAAGATTTTTGCCAATCAAAATATGCGGAACAACCGCACATTGGAAAAAACCATATGCCGGCTGGCTTGTCATTATTCATGGGCTTCGGATTTTTCTGATTCGTCTTCCCCGGTCTTATTGCGCTTCTCCTTGTCTCCCAGCAGTTCCAATATCTTCTTGATGCCTTCGCCGATAAAATAAAAGTAAGCGCTGAAATTTTCGGCTTTCTCCTTGACCGTCTGGATGATTTTGCCGATATCATCGATCATCCGGTAAGCTTTCCTGAATGATAAAACCATGTACAACAGCAGCCAGCAGACGAAAAACGCAACTGCTCCGGCTGAAACGGCCAAAACGATATTAAGAATGTCGTGAGAAGTTTGCAAGTAATTCATATTATAAAATATACGAATAAATTAATATAATTTCCCAGCCGTAAAAATTTGTAATTTGAGGCTTGAGAATAACTCTTCCTTTGTCATTCCCGCCCCGATGTCTACCGGGATAAACTCAGGCGGGAATCTAG
>CAZAFZ010000103.1:0-2093 GCA_964484745.1 uncultured Gammaproteobacteria bacterium
CCGCCGCCCATACCGCCGGGCATACCGCCCAAGCCATCTTTCTTCTCGGGCAAATCGGTGATTACGGCTTCGGTGGTCAGAAACATCATGGCGGCGGAAGCTGCATTCTCCAGCGCGCTCCTGACAACTTTGGTCGGATCGATAATGCCCGCCGCGGCCATTTCTTCGAATTTGTCTTTGGCCGCGTTATAGCCGATATTTTTATTCCCTTCTTTATGCGCTTTAATGATGTTGAACAGGACCAGCGAACCGTCCTTGCCGGCATTGGCCGCGATCTGCTTGATCGGCTCGATAATCGCATTGTCGATTATTCTCGCGCCCGGATCGGTTCCATTCTTGTCTGCCAGTTCCTTGAAGGCATCTCCGGCGATAGCCAGAGCCAATCCTCCGCCGGGAACCACGCCTTCTTCGACGGCCGCGCGCGTCGCGTTCAAAGCGTCGTCAATCCTGTCTTTTTTCTCTTTCATTTCGGTTTCGGTTGCGGCGCCAACCTTGATTACAGCGACTCCTCCAGCCAGCTTAGCCAGCCGTTCCTGCAATTTTTCCTTATCGTAATCGGAATCGCTCATTTCGATTTCCTTTTTGATCTGGGCGATCCTGTCGGCAAGCTTCTTGTCGTCGCCCTTGCCCTCGATGATGGTCGTATTATCCTTGGTGGCGATTACCTTCCTGGCCCTGCCAAGGTCTTCCAATGATGCGCCTTCGAATTTCAGCCCGACTTCTTCGGAAATTACCTTTCCTCCGGTTACAACGGCAATGTCTTCCAGCATGGCCTTCCTTCTGTCTCCGAAGCCGGGGGCTTTAATGCCCAAGACATTGAATGTTCCGCGCAGCTTATTGACTATAAATGTAGCCAAAGCCTCGCCCTCGATCTCTTCAGCGATTATAACCAGCTCCTTTTTGCCGGCTTGGGCGATCTTTTCGAGTAACGGTAAAATTTCATGGATTGAAGATACTTTTTTGTCGGTAATTAAAATCATGGGGTCTTCATATTCCGCCTTCATCGCTTCGGTATCTGTGATCATATAAGGCGAAACGTGTCCTTTGTCGAATTGCATGCCCTCGACGACTTCCTTTTCGACTCCGAATGACTGGCCTTCCTCAACCGTTATTACTCCGTCCTTGCCGACAGCTTCCATGGCTTCAGCAATGATCTTGCCTATTTCCTGGTCATTCGCGCTGATCGAAGCTACTTGGGCGATTTCTTCCTTCGAAGAGATTTGTTTGCTGATTTTTTTCAAATGGGAGACGATATCGGCAATCTTGCTCTCCATCCCCTTTCTGATATCGATTGGATTTACTCCCGCGGAAACGAGCTTGATTCCTTCCGCGATCATGGCTTGCGCCAGGACAGTCGCGGTTGTCGTTCCGTCGCCGGCGATGTCTCCGGTTTTCTGGGCGACTTCTTTAACCAGTTCGGCTCCGATATTTTCGAACTTATCCTCAAGATCAATTTCTTTGGCGACGGTAACTCCGTCCTTGGTAATGGTCGGCGAACCGTAGCCTTTGTCAATGACGACATTTCTGCCTTTCGGGCCCAACGTCACTTTTACGGCGTCAGCCAGCTGATCAACTCCTTTTTTCAAGGCGGCTCGCGCCTTTTCATCATAGATTATCTGTTTAGGCATATTTTCTTCCGATAGCTATGTCAATCTTGCTGACGAAAGCTATCATTTTAAATAAATAAAAGTATTTGGTATATTCTTAATTCCTAATTCCAAATTTCTAATTTCCAATCAATTTCTAATTCTTAAACTTCTAAATAAGGCATTGAAAATTTTATTAGGAATTAGATATTAGCAATTTGGCATCTTATGTTTTTAAAACTTTAAATGTAAAAATAATAATGCAACTAAATGATGGCGATTATATCGCGTTCACTAATAACGAGGTATTCCTCGTCATCGATCTTGATCTCATCTGGTGAGTATTTTTTAAACATTACTTTGTCGCCGGCTTTTACGGACATGGCGGCGCGCTGTCCGCTGTCGAGGAGCTTTCCTTCCCCGACGGCAACTACTTCGCCGCGTTCCGGCTTTTCCTTGTTGACGGTGTCAGGCAGGACAATGCCGGATTTTGTCATTTCTTCTTCC
>CAZAFZ010000103.1:2103-4211 GCA_964484745.1 uncultured Gammaproteobacteria bacterium
GATCGGCTTTACGATCACGTTGTCGTGCAGTGGTTTGATGTTCATATTGCTTTGTTCCAAATAAATCTCGAGATAAAATTTATGCAAGAGATCTATTTAACAATTAAATTTATAAGATTGAACATTGAACTTAAAATAATTACGTATTCATGGTCCATGCATTATGTTCAATGGCTAATGGCTTTAGCACTTTATCCCCTTGAGTGCTAATTACTCTAGTATTTTAACATCTAAAAAA
The DNA here is from genome assembly GCA_964484745.1 of uncultured Gammaproteobacteria bacterium. Lineage (GTDB taxonomy): Bacteria > Patescibacteriota > Patescibacteriia > Patescibacteriales > CAZAFZ01 > CAZAFZ01. Next base: position 2,342 of record CAZAFZ010000103.1, read on the forward strand.
ATCCTGTCAAGTGCTATTTTTATCTTTAATATTGAATGAAAAAGCCATTGTCATGCGCCGGGTAAAAATGGCAAAACGCGGCGATAAACCATATAAAATTGAATGAATATTTCATTGACAGATACGTTATAAAATCCTACGATCAAGGATGGTCTTCAGCTTAATGGCAAGAATTATTGATGCGAAATATAAGGAATTTACTGTTAAAAAGGGGAAGAGCGGATTATTAAATTATTATATTCGTAGATTTTATTTTGGTAAAATATCAGAATGCCGTTATATGGCAAACCGAAAAACATGCTTTGCGCAAAATCCCACTGGATAGATAATTTGTTAAACTACTAATCCTCTCTGCTTGGCCAACCTTCTTTGCCGGTAGAGCTTGCAGAGTTTTTTATTATATTCGACGACTTCCTCATTGAACTCAGCTTTGGCTTGCGGCACATCAGGCAGGTTGTCGGCAGCTTCCTGTGAATCTACGATCATTCCGTCCTTGACAAACTTGCCGTCATCTATCTTGACGCTGTCGATGATGGCGCCATGGCCGATAAAGCAATTCTTGCCGATCGTGGAATTATGGATAATTACCCTGAAGCCGACAAAAGTTTTTTCGCCGATCATGGTCGGACCGTGAATCAGGGCTCCGTGCGCGAGCGAGCAAAATGGCCCGATATAGACCGAATATTTTTCCCCGTCCACTTCAACGTATTTGTCCAACAGTCCATGGATGATCACTTCATCCTGCAAATTAGTGCAGTTGCCTATCTTAAAAGGCGAGCCTTCGTCCGCCCTGACCGAGCAGCCCGGCGCGATTATGACATTATCTTCGATGATAACTTTGCCGATCACGGCGGATCTTGATGAGATAAAACATTTTTCCGGATTGAAATCCGGATTGCCGAAAATTGTATCGTCAAAACCCATTTTTACTTCCATAGCTTTGAATTTTGAATTTAATAATTTTAAATTTTGAATCAAATTAAAATTATTTAATTTTAAATTATTAATAATATATTGATAATGCTTTGAATTATTTCATTAAAAATTCATTCGAAATTAATAATTCGAAATTAATAATTATTTTTACTTCCCTCCATCCAGTCCCCTCAATCTCCTATATCTCTTCGCCGCCCTTGTCCTGGCCAGCTCTTTCTCGATCAGGGCGCTTAAGCGGGCGAACTGTTCGCGGTCATAGCGGGTTTCTTTGCCCTTCAGGTCTTCCGCCCTTTTTTGCGCCTCCTCGGCGCGTTTCAAGTCGATCTCTTCGGCGCGCTCAGCAGTGTCAGCGAGGATAACTACCTTGTCTTTGAGCACCTCGATGAAACCGCCGGAGACCGCCATAACCTCGATATCGCCTTTCGGCGTCCTGACTTCGATTACGCCGGAGACCAAAACCGCAACCAGGGGGATATGATTCGGCAGAACCGTGATCTCCCCTTCCTTGGTCGGAACAGTAACCTGAACTACTTGTTCCTTCAGAACAATACGTTCAGGTGTGACAATTTCAAATTGAATATATTTATCAGCCATAATAAATGCAAAATGTAAATATCAAAATGTAAAATGACAATTTAAAATTCAAAATTATTTTTACATTTTACATTGTCATTTTGATTTTTCAATTTTACATTTTTAATTATTTCGCGTTTTGCCTACCTCCTCGATTCCGCCCTTCATATAGAAATCCCCTTCCCCCCTATCGTCATGCTTGCCGTCCAGGATTTCCTTGAAACCCTTGATCGTATCGGACAGCTTGACGTATTTGCCGGCGCGGCCGGTAAATGTTTCGGCAACGGTAAAAGGCTGGGACAGAAAGCGCTGGATCTTTCTGGCGCGGGTCACGGCCATTTTGTCCTCATCGGACAATTCT
>CAZAFZ010000104.1:0-4203 GCA_964484745.1 uncultured Gammaproteobacteria bacterium
ACTTAACGAAAAAATCGATAAATTCAGCGAATCGGGCATATCCATGGAATTCAAGCAAAAGAAAACCGTATTATTGCCGACGGTATTCGCGCTTGATCCGGACTTGGCCTATGAGTTGATCGGTTTCAGCCCAAAGCTTGCAGTGGAAAAAGCATATGACCTGGGGCGCAAAGGAAGTTTCGTAGATAAAAATCTGGAAAAAACGCGCCTGCTCGCTAAAGGCGGAAAAATACCGTTGGATTACAGCCTGAATGAAGTGAAAATAATCGAAGTTATCAAGGAAAATTACGGCGAATTCGAAGTGCCGGCAAAAAATGCCGGATTGGTAATCAGCGGGGGCGAGGCGCAAATCAGCCCGGAGCAGAAAGGAATCGCCATCGATTATAAAATGGCTTTTGACAGGCTGCGCGCGAACGTGGAAACGCTTAATAGCGCCACTTTTGAACTGCAGGCAGTCGAATCGCTGCCGGAAATTACCGCCAAGGATTTGGAAGAAAAAAACGTCCAAGCCAATGCCCGGGAAATAATAGAATTGGCGCCGATAGAAATTGCGGCCAATGGGAAAAAATGGAAAATCGATAAGTCTCTATTGGAAAAATGGATTTCTGCGAAAATATTACCCGGATATTGCACGGAAAACAGGCTGGAAATCTTGGGCTTAGCAGCTACTTCCAGCGAAGCGGAAGCGGTAAGCGTCAGCTGCCCGGCTGATTCGCCGGATTCGATCTTTATCGGATTGGACGAAAAAGCGGCCACGGATTACCTAAAGGAGAAAATTGCGTCCCAGGTGGATATTGAACCGCAAAACTCGAAGTTCGAGATGCGCGGCGGCAAAGTCACGAAATTCCAGGTGGGCCGGCAGGGAGAAATACTGGATCCATACGAAAGTTTTATGCGGATTGAATATGCTTTGGCGGTAAAAAAATCCAACTCTGTTGATTTACCGCTGAAAAAAGTTGAAGCGGACATCGATTCGATCGATCAGGCCAATGATTTGGGGATAAAAGAAATTGCCGGAACGGGCCAGTCCAATTTCAGCGGCTCTCCCGGCAACCGCCGGCATAATATCCGGACCGGAGCCAACAAGCTCCACGGCATGCTGATCAAGCCGGACGAAGAATTTTCCCTGGTCCGTGCGCTCGGCAGCATTGAAGCGTCAACCGGCTATCTTCCCGAACTGGTCATCAAGGACAACCGCACCATACCCGAATACGGCGGAGGCCTGTGCCAAATCGGCACCACCATGTTCCGGGCAGCGCTGGCGACCGGTTTGCCGATAACAGCCCGCACCAATCATTCCTACCGCGTTTCCTATTACGAGCCTGCCGGAACTGATGCCACCATCTACGATCCGGCTCCCGATTTCAAATTCGTCAACGATACGGGAAATTATATTTTGATCCAATCCCGCATTGAAGGCAATAACCTGTACTTCGATTTTTGGGGCGCAAAAGACGGGAGAAAGGTCGTCCAAACCAAGCCGACAATTTATAATCTGGTCAAACCCGGACCGACCAAAATCATCGAAACAACCAGCTTGAAGCCAGGCGAAAAAAAATGCACCGAAAATGCGCATACGGGAGCTGATGCTTATTTCGACTATACCGTTACTTATGCCGACGGCGCGGTGAAGGAAAAGCGCTTCAGCTCGCACTACAGGCCCTGGCAGGCGGTGTGCCTGGTGGGTGTCGCAAAAATTGAAGTTAATAAAAGTTCGACTGCGTCTACGACGCCGGCAAATTGAATTTTGAATTTTGAATCAATTTTAAATTTATGAATTTTTAAAACAAACATAAAACATGCCAGCATTCATTCGGAACTCAAAATTAGAAATTCGAAATTTATATCAGATAGCATTGCCCGATCATATTTCATTGAAAAATGTTTTTATAAAAAGTATTTCAAAAATAAAAAAAGGCCCCCTTAAGCGGGCAGGCAAGAAATCTCCTACCGTGACATTCCAGTAAAAAACCAGAATGCACGCCAAGAAAATCCCCATGCTTGTCGTGCCTGGCCCGCTTAAAAAGGCCTTTACAGATGCATTTGCATTGCTGCAATTAAATATACGTATTTACTTCATCAGTATAACAATTCAGACTAACATATATTTTTTCCGGTGTCAAGATATTTTTTAGTTTGTTTTATAAAATTACCTAATATTAAATATTTTGATATATGAAAAAATTTATCGAAAGTACGCAAAATCCGATAATCAAAAATGCGGAAAAATTGAAAAATCCAAAAGCCAGAAAATCGGAAAAGCATACTCTGGTTGAGGGCAGACGGGAAATTATGCTGGCAATACGGGGAGGAGTCCTGATCGATACTCTATTTTATAATACGGATTACGGGAGAGATATATTCGATCCGAAAACAATACCCGCCACATCTACGATAGTACGGCTTTCAAAAAAAGCATTTGATAAGCTGTCCATCCGTGAAAACCCGGATGGATTGATTGCCATCGTTAATATTCCGGAAAAAAACCTTAAAAATCTTCGGATCGGAAGCGAAAGCTTGGTTTTGGTGCTTGAGTCCATTGAAAAACCCGGCAATCTGGGGGCTATTCTGCGTACGGCGGACGCAGCAGGCGTGGATGCGGTAATTATCGCCGATCCGAGAACTGATGTTTACCAGCCGAATGCCATCAGGGCAAGCCAGGGCACGGTCTTTACCAGCCAAATTGCTATTGCTTCTTCCAAAAATGCCTTGGAATGGCTGCAAAAGAATAATTTTTCCATTTTTGCCGCTACCCCCAATGCGCAAAAAAATTATGCCGAAACCGATTACTCCGGCAGAATCGCTGTTGTCGTCGGCTCGGAAGATGTCGGCCTGACAGACCTTTGGCTCAAGTCAGCCACCCAAAAAATAAAAATCCCCATGCGGGGAAAGATAGATTCGCTCAATGTCTCGGTCAGCGTGGCGGTGATAGTTTTCGAAGCGCTGCGACAAAGGCAGATAAAAACGCGAACGTGCGAGTGAGCGTCCCGAAATTTTTCCAAAGGAAAAATGAGGGATCTGAAGCGCGAACGTGCGAGTGAGCGTCCCGAATATATCCGCACAGGATATAGAGGGATCTGAATTTAGTATCGGACCGAAAACATATATTTACTATTCTATCCTAATTATTTTATAATAAACAGTTTTATCGGCGAGCAAAACTTCAACTTGTTCGCCTTTTTTACGGCCGATCAAGGCTCTGCCGATCGGGGAATTATGGGAAATGATGCCTTTTGCCGGATCGGTTTCTGCCGAACCGAGTATTTGAAAAATTCTTTCTTTTCCGTTGGCTAGGACCGTAACACTGCTGCCCAGCCTAACCGTACCGTCATTCGCTTGCGGTTCGATTATTTGGGCTCGCTTCAGCAGGTTTTCAACTTCCAGGATGCGCCGGTTGATTCCGCGCAGCCTCCCCTTTGCGATTTGGTATGCGGCGTTTTCAGAAAAATCTCCGTCTGCAGCCAGGCGCTGCACTTCCGCAATAACCTTTGGGCGGCTGCCTTTTTTCAGCCGTTCCAATTCCCTTTCCAAATCCTTAAATTTTTTCCGCGTCATATGCGGATCGGGCTTGAAGTGAGCGTATTTGCCGGGTTTTCTGGTTGGCACTCTCATATAACATATATTGTATCTTGATGCTCTTCTTTAGTCCAATAAAAAACAGATCCTAAGCTCTGTTATCCGTTTAATTTCCTTGGCGGAGCGGACGGGACTCGAACCCGCGACCTTCCCGATGGCAATCGGGACGTTCTAACCAAATGTATTTATTGTTTTTTCCAGATATTCCCGGCTTTTCATTCTTTTCAATTTGAGTTCCCTTTTCATCGCCTCACTTCGAGTACTAAAAAATTCCTTGTAAACGGTCTTCCAAGGAATTTTATTTTTGGTATATTTATTTTTCCCACGATTATGTTCCTCTAATCTTCTCGCCAGATTATCGGTATGGCCGATATAATAGCTGAAATCTTTTTCGCTCTGCATTATATAGACCGTGTACATACTGATTTAACTAGCTTGGCGGAGCGGACGGGACTCGAACCCGCGACCTTCCCGATGGCAATCGGGACGTTCTAACCAATTTAACTAGCTTGGCGGAGCGGACGGGACTCGAACCCGCGACCTTCCCGATGGCAATCGGGACGTTCTAACCAATTTAACTAGCTTGGCGGAGCGGACGGGACTCGAACCCGCGACCTTCCCGATGGC
>CAZAFZ010000105.1:0-4171 GCA_964484745.1 uncultured Gammaproteobacteria bacterium
TAATATTTGTAATTGATCTGTGTATTCATGGTAAATATTCATATCATTAGTATGCATTCGTATATTGGTATCGCAATCAATCTTTCCTTGCATGCTGCTCTACTCAAATCATGTAACTAAAACGTACAGCCCCAAGCCCACCAAAAAAACCCCGATCAGCTTCTGCATAATCACCCCGTGGCCAAGCTCTTCTTTAAGCATTTTTGGGAATTTTGAGGAAATAATCAAGACCAAAAGTATTAAAAAGATATACTGCGTACCCTGCAGGGCATTAATAATCGCTACATTCCCCAGGCTGATCGCATAATTCAAAATAATAAAAGCAATCGATGCCAAAAGGCGTACGGATAGGAAGAAAGCGAAATTTTCCGGTTTCCTGGCTTCCTCGCTATGCTCCCTGATCTTTTCCCTCCAAACCGGAACCAATAATATAAAGATTGCTCCGAGAAAAGTTCCGAAGCGCGACCATACGAATCCTCCGATAAACGGCTGGACCGAATAAATGTATTTCATTAATACGTAAAATGCCGCGAAAAAAAGAGCAGCCAGAGTGGAATTTACCAGCAAACGGCGGGTAGGGCGGTACTCGGCATGGATCTGGCCCAGAAAGTTGCCGAATATGTTTTTCAGGCGTTCATACACCTGATGGAAAAGGTAGAATTTCGTGCGCTTGACGGAAATCAAGATGCCGCCGAAAATTAATATGAAAAAAGCGATCAAGCGGCGGCCGGAAATCGTTTCATTCAAAAAAACCGCCGACAAGACAAAACAAAATATGGGGATCAGCGCTCCGACGATCGGCACCACCCTGGTTGCCTCGCTTTGATGCAAGGCCTTATACCAATATATGAGAGTGGCCAAAAAGAGCAGGCCGGCTGACAAATCAAGCATAAGCTCGCCGGCGCTCGGCATCCAGGGATCAAGAATCAATATAATAATATTAAAAATACTCCAAATGCCCACAAAAAAAGCATAAGCCACGGAAGAGTGGAATTTATTGGAGAGCATGAACTTATCGGCAACATGCACTCCTGCACTCATCAAATAAGATATAACGGCGGTAATTAGCCACATTTGATAAGGATTCGGTTAGCAATTTATAGATTATATTCCGGGAGAAAAACAATAATTCCCGCAAATTCATTAAATATATTCTATCAAATTCAAGGAAATTTAAAAGCCTTGGACAAATCTTGAACCAAGGCATTTAAGAATGCTCAATCAGGCTTGATGCAAAGCGCATATATGCCTGCGGACATGAATATACCGGAAATAGCATGCGCTGCAACAAAAAACAGATAAAATAGCCAAGTAAAGCTAAGCTCGTGGAATAACAGGATAAAAAAACCGCAAAAACTCCAAATCACAATATAGAAAGCGCTCATCCAAAATCTGACGATCCTGGCTTTTTCATCAATCGGATCTATCTTTATGAATTTATACCAGAGCTTAACGAAAAAATATACAAATAGGAAAAAATGCTTACCACGACCGGATAGGCGATCAAGCAGGCATAGGCGGGAATACCGATCTTCATATTAAGAAAAAAAAACGCAACATCCCAGGCGACCATGCATAAAGAAAACAGGCTTGCCGCATATGAGGCAAGGTTTATCCCATGACGTTTTTCCAGATTGTGAAATAATATTTCAATGAACTGAAATATTTTTGCATCCGTTTCCATCGAACGGCATAAAAAAATCATTACACCGTATTCCATGTTCAATCTTCCTTTCGAGTTGATTTAAACTATCATAATGCGTTTATTTTGGCAAATATCTGCATATAATGATACGCTGGGACGCTGTCTTCTCTCAAATGTTTTCAAATCAACTGCATATAAACCGAATTTCGGCTCCCAGCCGTGCGCCCATTCGAAATTATCTAAAAGCGACCAGTAAAAATAGCCCCGTACATCAACCCCTTCGCTGATTGCCTGATGGATATTTTTAAGGGTATCCAGAATAAACTTAGCCCGGTGGTTATCATCGGCATCGGCGGTCCCGTTCTCGGTGATATAAATAGGTTTGTTGTATTTTTTTATATATTTCAGGAGCGGATAAATTCCCTCCGGATAAATCTCCCAGCCCATATCATTAACGGATTTATTTTCGTTATCGATATCCGCAATAATGAGCCTGCCGCCCAATTTGAACCTTATCCTGTTGTGGTGGTAATATTGGAAGCCGATAAAATCCTGGTATTGTTCTGTATAATTGATGAAGCGCTGCCATCTGAAATAATCCATTATTTTTACAAGGGCTTTATTCAATAAAGTGTTGCCATAGGCGGTGTGGTAATTGGCATAGTGGGAAATCCCAACCTGTGCTTTGCCATCAAATTTTTGTTTGAGCATTTTATAAACCGCTGCATGCGCCTGCATCAAATTCCTGAACACCTTGTTTGCCCTGAATAAACTTTTTACCTGCGGAGGAAAAGTTCCGGCGACATAGCTGAGTCCCGTGTATGTCTGGGGCTCGTTCAAAGTGATCCAAAAATTAATATCCTCGCCCAAGGAGCCGGCCAGCTTTTCCACATAGTCGGAGAAGTGTTCAATGGTTTTTTTATTTTCCCAGCCCCCCAAGTCGCTAATCCATAGCGGAAGCGTCCAATGCCAGAGCGTTACAAAAGGCTCAATCTTGCAATCCTTCAGTTTTCTAATCAGCATTTTATAATGCTCAACCGCTTTCTCATCGAATTTTCCATTCTCGGGTTCAATCCTTGCCCATTCGATTGAAAACCTATAAGCCCCGCAGTTCAAATTCTTGACCAGTTCAACGTCCTCTTCCCACCTATTATATGAGTCGCAAGCCCGCCCGCAGATAAAATCATTAAGGTTGAATATTTTTTCTTTTTGCTTGCTTCTTGCTTCTCCGCTTCGCCCGCCTTGGCTCGGCGATACAGGCTCTCGCGAAGACGAGGCGAGTATACTATTAACTCTTGCTGCGCTTTTCTCCCATTCGCTCCAATCATTTTTAATGCCCCCCTCAACTTGATAGGCAGATGTGGAAACGCCCCATAAGAATGAACCGGGAAATTTAAGTATTTTATAGTTTTCCGCGTTTTTCATATATTGATCTATTTAATTTAATGCCCCTAATTTCCAACTTCTGATTTTTAACCCCTAAAAATACTGATCTCAAAATTTTCAAAAATTATATCATTCTAATTATATTCGGAATTCGGAATTATATTTTATGCGTAGAAAGGCATATCTTAATTATACTTCCCTGCTTTCACTTAGGTCAAACCAAAAATCCGCAGAGCGCCCTGCCGTTTTTGCGACGAAGGGCGGCTGCTCGTTACTCCGATAAAATTCTTTTCTGATTTAATGAAATACTGGGCCGGATCGGCGGGCCAATAAGCCCGAAAAAAACCTCACCCCCGGGGTTACCGGGGGTGAGGAAAAAGGGGCCTTGCTAGGCAAATATTGTATCAGATAGTTATTGTTGGCGGTTTGCCGCTCTTGTCGTCTCGTCTGCTTTCTGTTTGCTGCTCTTTTCTTTCTTTAACCAGCTCGCGGTTGACCCAGAAAATCCAGCCCACCACGCCTACCAAAAATATCACGAAAATGGCGATATTGAGCTTGGTGCTGCTCTGGATAAGCTGGGAAGTGGTTGCTTCGGCGTCTTTGCTTTCTTCCTTGTCGGTCTTTATTTCGTCAAGAATTTTTTCGATATCGCTCTTCCCGGCCGGCTTCATCTCTTCTTCTTTTTTCTCTGGTTTGCTGACTTCCTTCTCTTCTTCTTCCTTCACTCCCTGGACTTCGGAAATTGATGAAACTTGCGGAGTGACAGCTGCTTTGACCGAAAAATAAACGATATTGGACCAGATGCTTTCCTTTCCCCGCTTATCGGTGGCTGTCGTATATGCCAGGTGCGTTCCGGCAGCCAGCGCCTGGCTGGGTTTATAGGCGAAGTTGGCCGTACCCGATTCATGGTTCTGGACCTGGAATTGGCCGTCCAGCTTCTTGTCGATGAATACCTTGACCATCGAATCGTTCTTGGCTAAACCGGCTACGAACGGACGACTGGCGTCGGTATTGCCGTTTACGACAGTCTTGATTATCGTCGGAGCGGGCATAGGAAGCTCTATATTGAATTCCAGAGTATTCGATCTCGCGCTTTTTTTGCCGTACGAATCCTGGGCTACGGCATATGCGGTATGCTTA
>CAZAFZ010000106.1:0-4139 GCA_964484745.1 uncultured Gammaproteobacteria bacterium
GGAGCCCGATGTCCTGAAGCAGGCCGAGATTAGCGGCTGGGTTCCGCTGCCTGAATCAGAGCTGCCTTTAAAGCTGCCGGAGGTAAAGCATTATCAGCCTAGCGGTACCGGGGAATCGCCATTGTCAAATATTATTGATTGGGTAAACACAACCTGCCCGGCCTGCGGCGGCCCGGCCAGAAGGGAAACCAACACTATGCCGCAGTGGGCCGGTTCCTGCTGGTATTACCTCAGGTACGAAGATCCGCATAACGGCAAGGTCTTGGTCGATGGCGAGAAGGAAAAATATTGGTCGCCGGTAGATTTTTACGTCGGCGGAGCGGAGCATGCGACCCGGCATCTGATCTATTCGCGTTTTTGGCATAAATTTTTATACGATATCGGCGCGGTCAATTACGACGAACCGTTTACAAGACTGCAGCATGTCGGCTTGATATTAGCCGAGGACGGCAGGAAGATGAGCAAACGCTGGGGCAATGTCGTCAATCCGGACGATGTGGTGGAAAAATACGGGGCCGATGCAATGCGCTGCTATGAGATGTTTATGGGGCCGTTTTCACAGCCCTGCGCCTGGAATAAAAGCGGCTTAATCGGTGTTAGAAAGTTTTTGGAGAAAGTATATAGCCTTAAGTCAAAAGTCAAAAATCACTCGCCTCATCTTCAACATGCCGCAGCGGGAAAGCCAGATGTCGTTGTGAAAAATTCAAAATTAGATAATTTATTGCATAAGACGATCAAGAAAGTGGGGGAGGATATTGAGCAGTTTAAATTAAATACAGCCGTCTCGGCGATGATGATCCTGGTTAATGCCATGAACGAGGAGGATGAAATCCAGCCCGATCATTATGAGGCATTGTTAAAAGTGTTAGCTCCATTTGCACCGCATCTTTGCGAGGAATCGTGGGAAGAAATAAGAAGTAAGAATTTAGAAGTAAGAAGTATTTTTTCGGAAAGTTGGCCGGCATATGATCCGGCATTGATCAGGGATGATACTTTCCAATTGGTGATCCAGGTCAACGGCAAGGTTCGCGACACGATCGAAGTCAGCGCGGACATCTCCGAAGCAGAGGCGAAAGAAAGGGCGGTAATGAGCGGAAAAATCAAGAAATGGGTAGATGGGAAGGAGATTTTTAAAATGGTATATGTTAAAGGCAAGCTGATAAATATCGTTATTGATTGAATGGATTACGAAATTCAATGGAAAATGCAAAAAGCAAAGTTTTAAAATGACAATGTAAAATTAAATTATTTTAAAAATTTTGAATTGTAATTTTATTTTGATTTTTAATTTTTGTTTCCCATGCTTAAACTCCACTATTTCAACGGGAAGCTGTCCCAGGGATTTGTCGCATTATTCTCAGGCCGGATGATCCAGTTCGTCGCTAGCGGGTTAACCGGGCTGTTTGTCCCGATTTTTATTTTAACCGAGCTGAATTTCAGCATTACCTGGGTTTTGGTTTATTATATAATCGGACATTTGGCTTATGGACTGTTTCTGCCCTGGAGCTCCAGGTATTTGAATGCATTAGGCATGCGCCGGGCGCTGCGCATCAGCATTTTTTTCGAGGCTGCATATTACTTAAGCTTATTCTTGGTAAAATTCAATCCGGTCATCTTTTTGTCTTTTTCGCTGTTCTTTTTGACCGTTAACCGCATTTTGTTCTGGCTGCCGTATCACGTGGATTTTGCCAAATTCACTGATACCAGCAACAGGTGCAAGGAAGTCAGCATTTTATGGGCGACGAAAACCCTGTTGAGCATAGTCATACCTGCCGTTTCGGGGTTATTGATCGCTTTCTACGGTTTTAATATAGTTTTTATCTTTTCCGTTATCATGGTGCTGGCCAGCGGAATTCCGTATCTGGCCCTGCCCAGAACCAAAGAACGCTTTGAGTGGTCTTATTTGGAGACGGTGAAAAATTTTTTCGGCAAAAGGGACCGCAAGCTTGTTGTATCCAACTTGGCGAACGGCGCGGAAAATGGAGTCGCCGTAGTAATTTGGCCGATATTCATTTGGCAAATTCTGGACGGCAATTATGCCGCTGTCGGCGTGCTCTCATCATTTATCGTGTTCGTAACCGTGATCCTGCAGTTGGCTGTAGGCAAATACGCCGACCTGTTCAGCAAGCGCAAATTGATGCATTGGGGAAGTTTTTTTTATGCAACCGGCTGGATTGCAAAAATTTTCGTCCTAACCGCCTTCCAGACCTTTTTTGTCGGCGCTTACCATAGCTTTGCCCAGATATTCACAGATACACCCTTTGACGTGCTGAACTACGAACTGCTGGCCGAGCACGGTCACCTGGTCGATGAATATACGGTGCTGAAAGAAATGGCGGTGCAGTTCGGCAAGGTCATTATTTTCGTTTTCGCTATCATAGTTTCGTTTTATTTCGGCATCAACTGGACCTTTGCCTTGGCTGCGCTGGCTTCATTAATGATCAATATTTTGTAGCGCATATTTTCATACGAGGCTTGAGAAAAGTTCTGTTTATCCTGTCATTGCAGCTGCAGGATAGGTTATTGTCATGCTGAAGCGCAGCGCTATCACCTTTTCCATTAAGATCCTATCGCTCCCCCCGGTCGCTCCAGGATGGCAAAAATTTTAGTCCGATAACGATAACGAAAAGCCATAGGTTGCCCAGTCCTCAATTCATAATCCATATAACAGCCAATTTCCATCGGCTTGTTTTTTCAGGGTAAGTTTGGATTCAGCCATAGAATCATTCAGGGCAAAATATACTTGAGCGGAATAAATAATTTCTTCCGGGCTTTCTTCTGTTTTTTGGACGTTTCTGAATATCGTGGCCAGGTCATAGATGCCTTCTGAATCAAGGTTCTCCAAACCGTATTTTACCGCTTCACGCATATCGGGAGTAAAATAATGCAAAGCTGAGTCTATATCGTTATTTGAAATAGCATCCGCCGCGCCATTGATCGTATCGTCCGGATTATTCAATCGACAAGCCGTACAGTTTCCGGAAGTTGCCGCAGCGGCTAGCCGGCCGATTGAAATTTGGGATAAATCATGGTTCGTGATTCCTAGCCCGAATTTTTTCATCAGCTCAAATGAATCTGCCGGACGCCCCAGATAGTACGATTTAAGATCAAGCGGATTAATATAATATGCTTCTCCGTGTTTCTCGACATCCAGAAGTATTCTTCCGGATACCCTGGCAGGAAAGACGGCCTGTCCGGAGATGAATTCATGCGTAGCGCCAAGCCCTAAAAGCTGCATAATATTGAATGCGTCTGCCGGACGCCCTAAATAATATCTAAAAGAATCAGCTGGATTTACATACCAGGCTTCGCCATTGGATTGTACTTGCAATAAAATTCTGCCGGCCAATCTTTCATATCCGGCATCGCTTGCCTTTGGCAACAGAGCTATTTGCAAGGAAAAAAGAATAAGCAGGCACGCAAAACCTGTTTTAATAATTTTTTTCATGACTTTCATAATTATTTTTGCTATAATAATTATAATATAGCCATAATAAATAGCAATGAAAGCGATAAAAAAGTACCAACATTACATACTTGCCTTATTTCTTGGAATATTTATATTTTTTGGGTTACCGTTAGCATGGAAAGAGGTTAAGTGGATGGTTTATTCTAAAGAAGCGCATGCCATAGGATTTACATATCCTTCAAATTGCGGTATTGCAAAGGGGATTTCCACTCCTTGCATACCAGCTCCCCCCTCCAACGCTTGCCCGAGCAATCCTCTTTGTGCAACAATGCCACCCGGAGTTTGCGGGACATATGCCGCGATTACTGGTACAATGAGCGGCGGAAATTGTCCAACGGGTTTTTTAATTTCCAATTTAGCGCTTGGCGAGATTGGTTTTGTTCCCGGTGCGGATATAATTGCAGCCGGGAATGCGATAAACTTCATTGAAGTTGCGGCTTCTTGGGGCGGCTGTTTTGGTTGCATTGTTGAAGGAAATACCAATTCCATCCCTTTTAAAATGGTCGAAAATATCGATAATTTTTTTAAGCAATTGAAATATTATATTGCAATCAAGGCGCCTAATCAATGAACCGGCTTTTTGCCAAAACTCAAGAATTATGCCGCAAATACGGCATCCAACCTGCCCGCTCCAAGGGGCAGAATTTTTTAATTGAAGAAAGTGTCTATG
>CAZAFZ010000107.1:0-4121 GCA_964484745.1 uncultured Gammaproteobacteria bacterium
GAGAGCGAATCGTTGGTCAGCGAAGCATCGGTCTTGAATGTTACTTCGGTTGAGCTGGATTTGTTGCCGTATAGGTCATAGGCCCAAATGTTGAATACATAGTCGGTATTGGGCAGCAAGCCCCCGACTGTGGTTGAAGACTGTCCGCCGTAATCAATGCTGTTCAAATTGGGGTCTGTCTGCTGCGAATCGGTTTCCCCAACCCCGGAAACTCCTGGCTTATAAAAAATTTTATAGCGGTCGAAGAATGTATCCTGCGATTGCGAACCGAATAAAAGCTTGACCGAAGAATGGGTTACGCCTCCGCCGGTGAGCTGGCCCGGCGCCTTGGGGTTGTAATTGTCGACTATGACCGTCGCGGTAGCGCTGGTTTGCTGGTTGTTCAGGCCGTCATTGACAGTCAGCCGCAGGCAATATGTGCTGGAAGCATCCGGGATATCATTTTTGGAAAGCCAATCGAAATTTACCGTATTCGAGCCGGCTGCAGTGTAGATCCAGCCGGTTGTCGTACCGATTTGATAGGCGCTGCCATTATCTATTTTGGGCACTCCCTGGTCTGCCTGGATATTGGTCTGGTTTTCATCCAAGGTCGGATCCAGTGGATTCGTAAATAGGCAAGAGGTTCCTGTGGCGTATTCCAGCTTTGCGCGGACGATATTGGAGTCGTCCGGATCGTCCACTTCAATCGAGATGTCGATCCGGCCCGAGCCGTCGGTTTTCTGGGCAACTGAATTAAACAGGCCGGTCGGGTAATTATTGGTGGTTGCCTGCGCCTGGGTTGAAGAGGATTTATTGCCATTTTGGTCATAGGCCCAAATATTGAACGAATACGTCTGGCCGGCAATAAGCCCGCTGACAAAGGTTGAAGTTGCGTTGTTGAAATTTTGATAGCCCAGGCCCGGTTCGGTCGAAGAGCTGATCAGGGTATCGCTCTCTTTGACAGGCGTACCGTCATAAACTTTGTAAAAAATCTTATATTCCTTGAAGTTCGATTCGGTGCTGGATGCCCCGAATGCCAAACGTAAATTCGTAGCTGTAGTTAAGGTGGGCGTCAGCTGACCCGGCGCAGTCGGTTTTGTGTTATCGATGGTAAGGGTAGTAGTAGCCGGCGATGCCTGGTCGCTCAGCATATCATTCGCCGTCAAGCGAACGCAGTATACGCCGTCCGCGGCCGGTGCGTTTTGCTTTGATAACCAGTTGAAAAATACCGTGTTGGAACCGTTAGCTGCGGTGATCCATCCGGTTGATGAGCCGATTTGGTAATCCAGGGAATTATCGATTTTCGGATCGCCGAAATCGGCAGTAGTGCTGGCATCGTTCGTGTCGAGATAAGCTTTGCCGGGTGATGAAAAATTGCACAGTGTGCCGGTAGCAAATTCCAGCTTGGCACGGGCCGTTGTTGTTCCTTCGGTGTCGTTTATATCGATCGAGAACTCGACCGCTCCGGAACCGTCCCTTTTCTGCGCGGCGGAATTAATGATGCCGGTTGGATAATAATCATAGGTTGCCCGCAATACGGCCTGATCTACATACAATGAGCGGGAAGGCACTTTGGTGTTGCTGCCGTATATTCTAATATCCAAATCCCTCAAATCTGCCCAAGTCCAATTCGCCGCTCCCGGGCCGTTGGAGTCCGAGGTTATTGTCGCATAATACGGCACATCATTATCCGCTATTCCGGGGCTGACGGGATAAATAGAGCCGCTGGTAGAACCGCTGAATACCGGCACCAGTAAAGCCGTCACCGTAGTTTCCTGGACATACGCTTCGGCGCCGATCTCAACTGCGGTAACTTTGGCATTGGCGCTCCAGACCGTACTGCTGGAAAACAAGAGGTAATTTGCGCTGTCATCCGCGCTGCTGCCCGGAATTGAGCGGGAAGCAAAAGTATTATTGGTCTGGTCCCAGGCATTGGTTGCATTGGTCCAGCCCGCATTTGATCCGGCGTTATAGTTATAGGTGGAAACGGCATCGGCTGCTATTTGCCAATACCTGGTTTCTTCAAAGCCGCCGATTTGCGCTTTACCCAATAAATAAACTGCCGGAGAGATATCTGGTGCATCAAAAGTATATTTAAATTCGTACCAATTGTCTTTTTGCAGGGCCACGTTCCAAACCAATATTCTGCTACCGGTCGAAGCGTCATGCTCATGGAAATCATGGCTGGAGCCGGCAATCAAGAAGCTGTTAGGAATTTGTTCGCGCAATTGGCCCTCGAAATCTTCATTGGCTTTGACCCTTAGCGTCATTTCGTAATCGGCCAAAGGATAAATCCTGGTCGGTCCGGCACGTTCGATTATGAACGGCTGGCGGTCCCGAACCTCAAACTCCTGGCTTGTTTCCCGTTCCCCGTCCGGAACAGCTGCCTTCATGAGCATCCGATACTTGCCGGCCAGCTCTGCCGTAAATTTTGCATAATAATCCGGGCTCTCGATGACGTTATTCGGCCCACACTCAGGATTGGTGGTTATTGTTCCGTCCGAGGTTTTCAAAACGGTAATCTTCCCCTGCGGGTCGCTTATTTCCAGGGTTATCTCCGAGTCGCAAACCGTATTGCCGCCATCATCCAAAACCGCCATTTGCAGATAAGCCGCTTCGCCCGGCGGATAAACCGACCTGTCCGTATTCAAAGCCAGCGTTCCCCAGACAAAACTCCGATCCAAATCCACAAGCTCTTTAGCGTCGCCTGTTTCATCGATAATTACGAAATTCAACCTATATTTTCCGGGAACGATCTCACGGTTATTCTGCTTGATTTGGAAATCAAATTCACCGTTATTTTTAAGTTGGGCCGGAATTAGATAATGTTTCCTGCTTCCTTTTTCATCAAACAGTAAAACATTGATTTTAACTTTATTCCAATAATTCGATAGGAATAAAAATTCCCCCAAAGCGTCCAGCGGCGATCTTTTTATTTTTTTATATCTAAATTTGAAATTCGGCTCTTCGCCGGCAGCAAATATATTCTTTCCCCCGATATTTTCCAGCAAGCCGTCCCAGGGGCTGGTTTTCAATGTTTCTTGTTTGCCGGCGATAAAGCTTTTTTCGCTCATTGTGCTGAACCAAATGCTATCGATGTATAATTCGAAATTTTCGGCTGGGTCGGCTCTGCCATCCAGTTTGATTTGCAGTTTATCCAAATCGGTGTAATTTTTGATAAAAGGTGCATCAAAAGTCATATATCCGCCCCGCGATTGATTGGATTGCTCCGCTTGGCTGATTTCACCAAGCTCATACCAAACATCGCCGTCCAAAGAATACAGGACCATCGCTGCGGGACTTTCCAGGCTTCCCTCTGCTGCAGCGGTATCATTGATTTGCGAGTATTCAAAAAGGTTGTTGATAAAATTCCTTATCCCGTTGACGCTCTTTTCGATAATCCCTTCGGCTTGCTCTTGTCCGGCCGGATTAGTGCCATCGTTTGCGGTAAAGCCGGCATCCGGCGAGCCGACTGCTGGTTCTTTTGTTTCTTCTGTATCATTTTGAATTTGAGCGTCCGCAGAAAGCTCTTCATCGTTTGCGTCCGGCTTTGGGGTTTGCTCCGGCAACCGGATTTTTTCCGTAGCTTGCTGGCTGGATGTGTTAATATCCTCATCCTGCGTATTACCGGCCCCGCTGGCCCCATCCTGGATGTCGCTAGCCCGGCCGCCAGAGCCAAGATTTTCGTTAAAAAGACTGTTGTCCGGATTATTTCCTGCACTAGCAGAAGTTGTCGAACCTTTATCCAGCCGCCTCAAAGCCAAAGAAATATTAATCTTGGCCTTAAGTAATCCGGAATTTTCGATAATATCGGAATCGGATGCCAAGGCTTTTTTCGGTCCCAATTCGCGGTAACGCAAGCTGACTGGATCTTCTATGGTTTTGCCGCTGTTTATGCTCGAATCTAACACCGATGAGCTGGCTGTCTGCTGATCAGTAGCGCTGCTGTCAGCGTCACTTTCATATATAAAAGTTGATGTTGCGGTAAGCGCAGCCATGACGTCTTCTTCTTTATTTCCAGTTGTTTTTTTTACGCCGGACAAGCCAGCCGGTTGCAGCGGGCTATCAGCATTAGCCTGTACGTATGAAACATCAATAAAATTTTTACAAATCAAGCTGTGCCCAGCAGCCGCATAAAATGA
>CAZAFZ010000108.1:0-4111 GCA_964484745.1 uncultured Gammaproteobacteria bacterium
CATTTTCGCTTTCGGCAGATTATTTAATTGTTTCTCCAGATTTTCCATAATTTTGTTGGAAGGTTTTTTTCAGGGCTGACATGGCGCGGCTCAGCTGGGTCCTGACTGCCCCCTCTTCTTTGCCGAGCAGATCGGCGATCTCGCTGTTTTCAAAACCGTCGACGAACCGCATGAGCAGTACGTCGCGGTGGTAAGGTTCGAGCTCCTGGATACAGCGCATTACGGCGTCAAGCTCAAGTTTCGCTTCGATTTCTTCGGCTGTTTCAATCCCGCTATTCCGGCTTTCGGACAATTGAACTTCCCTGCCCTGGATGCGGTAAAAATTGATCAGATGGTTGCGCGCAATTTTATAGATCCAGGGCTGGAACCGGCGCTCCCGGTCGAAGCTGCCAAAATTGCCGTAGGCTTTCAGGAACACTTCCGAAGTCATATCTTCGGCCTGGACAGCGTCAAAACCCACCCTGTACCAAAAGTAGTTATAGATCTTATCTTTAAACTGGATATAGAAATTCAAAAATTCCTTGTCCGCAGCCTCCATACAATATATTATACAAAACACGAAATAATTTGTTACCGCTCAATAAAAAAGCGGCCCAAACTATATCATAGTTTTGAACCGCCCTTTATGTCAAGCTCTTGAGGTTATTTCTTGTTATTTTTGTTCTTATTGGAATTTTCCGCCTTATTTTTGAACTTCTCGGCTTTTTCTTCCAGCTTGGCTTTAGCGGCATTTACCTTTTCCTTGAATTTGTTTATCATCGTCGAAACCGTCGAACTGGCAATATCATTATCGTGGGCGGCGCCGCAATTTGATTTATCGTGGGCGGCCTCTTTCATCATTTGCCCTTTTTCCCTGCCGGTGATCTCGCCTTGGCTTTTCAGCAGATTGGTGAAATGGGCCATGCAGCTGACGAACTCACCATGGTTCTTGAATTGGCGGCCGTCGCAATCGCAATTGCAGGTATTGTTTTCGGCTGTACAGTTTTCATCAACCGTACCGTTGCAATTATCGTCAACGCCGTTGCAATATTCGGTCGCATTCGGATGGATTGATGAATTGTTGTCGTTGCAATCGGTATTATTGCTTACATAGCCGCTGACGCTCGAGCAGGTTGAAGTTGAATCGTTTGGATTGCCGTAACCGTCGCTGTCATGGTCGCGGTATCTGATGACTGCGGAAGATTCATCCACCTGTCCGTTGCAGTTATCATCGATGCCGTTGCAGGATTCGGCTGCACCCGGATGGATGGAAGCGTTGTTGTCGTTGCAATCGGTATTGTCGGACGCATAGCCTCCCGGTTTCTTGCAGTCGTTTTGATAAACGCTTGCGTTGCCGTAACCGTCATTATCCAGGTCCTGGTAATAATTCCGGTAAACGACATTGTCATCGATGCTTCCGTTGCAGTTATCATCGATGCCGTTGCAGGATTCGGCTGCACCCGGATGGATGGAAGCATTGTTGTCGTTGCAATCGGTGCTGTTGCCGACATAACCGGTTGGGGCGGAACAGGCCTGGGTCGTGCTGGCTGAATTTCCGTAGCCGTCGCCGTCGAAATCCCTGTAGAAAGTCGGGGTTGAAGTCGCGCCTTCGTCAACCGTCCCGTTGCAATTGTCGTCGATCCCGTTGCAATGCTCGTCCGCGCCGGGATGGATCAGCGCATTTCCGTCGTTGCAGTCCGAACCGTACTGGGAATAGCCGGAAGGGGCGGCGCAGGCGATGGTTGTGGTCGCGGAAGCACCGAATCCGTCTCCATCGGCATCAAAATAAAATGTCGACGTGGCTAATCCTTCGTCGATCAGCCCGTCGCAATCATTGTCCAATCCATCGCACAGCTCTTCGCGGCCCGGATTCATTAGCGCGTTATAGTCGTTGCAGTCCGTGCTTGTCGCGCTGTAACCGGCCGGAGCAACCTCGCAGGCTAATGTGGTAGTTGCCGCCGAACCATAGCCGTCGCCGTCAAAATCATAATAATAAACGGTAGAGGTGCAGGTTTCGGAATTAGTTACATTGATCGAGCCTTCAGTGGCAAGAATTGTCCCCCCTGCAAGCAAAGCAGCGCCGATTAGTGCCGCCTTGAAAACAAATGGCTTTCTGGTGGTCATAATTTTGCTTAAAATCGTTAAATGTTGCTTAATATTTTAAATTTTTTCCTATATCATATATTACAAATAAGCCAGTCAATTGTTACATGATTACGTATATTTTTATAATCGTACTTTTTGGATGCATTTTCGCAAATTTAAAAGGACGGGGAATTTGTGTCCCGTCCTTAATTTGGGAAGTGCGAATTATTCACTTTAATGACAATCTGGGGTTTACCCAAATCCTGTCTTGCTCGGGAAAAGGATTATCAGGGATTTTTGGGCTGAGCCACACCCTGATGTGGCCGCTCGGACCGGGCCTTTTTTTTGGGGTTGGATGGCATCTGCGGTTAACTTCGGCAATCATTGCATCTTCTTCCTGCCGAAAATTTTTCCAACCTCTTGGCATAGAGCCTCCTTATTTGGTTATATTTTTTGCAATTCTGAATATATTTTTCCGCTTAAAAATTCATGGGCATCGATCAGTTTTTTGATTTCGGCCGGCATTTCATCCTGATTGACCAAACCTTTAAAAACCGCTGTCAGCAAATTTACTGCCGAGGGGCACAGCGTATTTCTGGCGTTCGGATTGCCGAGGCTGAGGTTGATAATAGTATCCGTGCTCAGCTTGCAGTATTTTATAAACCTGAGCGGTTCGACTGTTTTTTCGAAAAGCTTTTTTTGGGCAATCATGTCGCCAGGCAGTTTGCGCAATGCTGTCAACACGTCATCTTTTAGGCATTGGCAATTGCAACCCAGGCCGGAAACGTCAAGATTCAATAAAATTCTGGAGATCTTCTGCCTGAAGACCGGCCCGTCAAACTCTTCCAGGGCAATTGTCTTTCCGCTTAACAGCGCATGCACGCGCTCAAGTTCCTGGCAATATATTTCTTTCAGTTTTGAACTAAACCTGACGCTGTTCGATATTTTCCTTAAAGCTTCATCGAGGTCTTCGCCCGTATTTTCCGGTTCTAGAAATTTTATCATTTGACTTTCCGTCAAAGCAGTTGAATATTCCTCCTCATAAAGCTGCATGAGCTTCCGTGTAATGCTTCTGTTCAAAATCAGGATATCATTTGGAGACAGTCCGTTCGCGTAATCTTCGTTTTTCAGTTCCATCATCATTTGCATGACCATTTTTAAAGTGATAGCCGGCAGCAGTACGCTGTAAAATTTTTGCTTTTTCAGGCATTTTTTAACAAGTTCATGGATCGCCATTGCACCCTCCGCAATAATTTCAATTGTAAAGCGCAACAACATTGCACTATAGCATAAAAAATGTTTTCTGTCCAGCGGTTATCCATCCATTTTAAGCCTGATGTTTCCGGCAAAAGCCAGCGCTTGTTCGTTCCAATCATCCTGATTAAGCTGTGCTTGCGTAAATACGGCCTCGGCTATTATTTCATTGCCGGCTAAAGCTTCTTTCAGGCCCGGAATCGTTTGGCCGGGGTCGCTTCCGCAGGTTGCCAGAAGCGCGATCTTTTTGCCCGATATATTTTCTTTGGCCAAAAAAGTCCTGATCGCTGAAGCAAAATTTCCTGCCCAAACCGGGGTTCCGATCACAAGGTGGCTGTAATCGCCCATTTTGATGGAATAGTCCTTCAGCCGGGGTTTCATTTTAAAAACCGACTGCATACCGCCCAGAAAAATCCTCAGAAACATGCTCTTCGGCAGTTCGCGCTTCAGCTTAATTTCCAGAATTTGGGCATTCAATTCGCGGGCCGCAATTTCAGCGATGCGCCTGGTATTGCCTGTTAAGGAAAAGAATATTACGGCTGTTTTCATATTTATAAAATTCTTAGCTAATCTCTTGCTATATTATATAATTTTTTGCCATTTCACAAAATGATGCGATTATTCTATAATATTAAATATAATCTTACTAAACGTCAAATAATATGCAACTAAAATCGCTGACTTGCACTTTATTGGCCCTGTTTCTCTTCCAAATGGCGCAGACCGCCCAAACCAGCGCGCTTGTGGATACAACCGGAGATGAATCAGCGGAAATCGAAAATGACAACAGGTC
>CAZAFZ010000109.1:0-4032 GCA_964484745.1 uncultured Gammaproteobacteria bacterium
GCTTTTGACGATGCGGGCCGGCCGGTGGGGGTAAAGGGCGAGGCGAAGCAGGAGGGCAAACTGGTTTCATTCAATTCGGATAAGGCTTTTTACCAGAAAGGGCCGGTAAATTTCAGCTTGGCCTATGAAAACACCGGCCGGGTCCATTTGAATCCGTATGCCAACGTGGAAATTTACAATATTCTCGGAAAAAAGATCGATGAGATAAGCGTACCGCCATGGTTTGTTATGCCGGGCATTACCCGCAACCGCGAAGTCGTATGGGAGAAGAATCTGGCGCTGGGAAGATATACGGCCAAATTAGTCTTAAACAGGGGTTATCAGGATATTATCGACCAGAAAGAAGCCTCGTTTTGGATCATTCCGACCAAAATTCTGCTGATCGGCTTGGGAGTGATACTGTTTATTGCTATTATTTTAGCTTGGTTCTCCAACAAATTCGAAATCAAAAGGAAATAATTGCAAATCCAAATAAAAACTATGTATGCTGAGGGACACGATAAAATACTTTCTTATAATAATATTGGCCCTGCCGGTCATATTGTCGGGTTTTAACGCATTTGCATACGTCAGAAGCAGCGATAATTACAGGATCCAAAGCGATTCGGTAAACAGCGGCGGCACCGACGAAAGCTTTTCGGACAGCTATAAGGCCTGGGATACGGTCGGCGAGGCAGGTACGGGCCAGTCGGCAAGCGATAATTACAATTTGAGCGCCGGTTACCGCCAGTTGGAGGAGAATTATATCGCCATGACTGTAGCGACCACGTCCATCAAGCTGCTTCCCGGACTGTCGGGGCTTCTCGGAGGAACCGCGTCCGGCACCGGGAGCTGGTCCGTTAGCACGGATTCCATTTCCGGCTATAGCCTCCGGATCAGGGCCACTTCGAGCCCGGCATTGAAAGCGGGACTCAACAGCTTCGAGGATTATACGCCGCAGACAGCCGGCACGCCCGATTTAAACTGGAATCTGCAAACAGCCAATTCGGAATTCGGCTTCTCGCCTTACAATCTCTATAGCCAGCCGGATAAGTATAAAAATAATACAACAGCCTGCAATGCAGGGACGAATATCGATGAACAAAAATGCTGGTATAATCTTACGACAAGCGACGAAACCATTGCCTATAAGAATTCAAGGACCGGCATAAGCGGGGAAGAAACCAAGGTTTATTTCCGGGCGGAAATAAACACATCGTCAGGAATCCAGGAGCCGGGAGAATACACCGCAACGCTTGTGATCACGGCAGTGACGAACTGAATCGAAGAAATTCCAGCTCAGCCATTTGTCCCGCGCTTTCGGGCTGATGGCTTTTTTTGAAAATATTTTTTTACCCATGCGAAAAATTATTTCCATCATTCTCGGGATCGCCGTATTTCTCCAGTTTTTTCAGGCCCCCGGCGTCCGGGCAGCCGCAGCGGACAGCAATATCAGGTTAAGGGTCGGGCAGTACTGCGGAAACGGAGTGATCGAAGGAGCCGAGCAATGCGATGACGACAATAATATCGGCGGCGACGGCTGCAGCGCCGCTTGCGTCATCGAATATTGCGGCGACGGAGCCGTCAATAATAACGGTACGGAAGAATGCGACGACGGCAATTCTTCGAGCGACGACGGCTGCAGCGCCGCTTGCGTCATCGAATATTGCGGCGACGGAATCGACAACAACGGTGTTGAGGAATGCGACGACGGCAATACCGTCGGCGGAGACGGCTGCAGCGCCGCTTGCGTCATCGAATATTGCGGGGATGCAATAGTCAATAACGGGGAAGTCTGCGATAATAACACCCAACCCTGCACAGCGGGCGGCTACAGCGGAATCCAGCTCTGCAATGCAAGCTGCAACGGATGGCAGGCCTGTATACCTTCGGAATTCTGCGGGGACGGCATAACCAACGGTCCTGAAGCCTGCGACGACGGAAATGCCATCGACTGCGACGGCTGCCGTTCCGATTGCACCAGACCGGACAATGTCTGCGGGGACGGATATTTGGAGTGCGATGAAGTTTGCGACTCGACGCTGGGAGTACCCGCCGGTTACCGCTGTACCGGCGCTTGTTCGCTCGAAAGGCTCGGCTACGGATCAATACTGCCGGATTTTTTCGTTGGGGTTGAAATATTCAATATTCAAAAGCGGGTCGACAGGTTTTCCGCCGCCATTACCTGGGATACAAACAAGGACGCTGCCTGCAGTTTCGAATGGGGGCAAACAGCGGGCTATTTCACCAATATCGCCAATGAAATAGAGTATAAAAAGACCCATGTCGTACAGGTTATCGATTTGATACCGGCTACGACCTATTTTTATGGCATTGAATGCCATGACGGCTGGGACCATCAAGCCAGGACGCCGATTTACCAGTTCACCACCGAGTCGCTGGAAGATAATACTGCGCCGGCAAACGTTTCGAATTTCAAGGCGGAAGCGGCGACCGATGCAATAATTTTAAGCTGGAAAAATCCCGAAGATGCCGATTTGGCCGGAGTTAAAATAGTGCGGTCTGATAAATTTTTCGTAAAAAGCCCTACCGCAGGAACCGTAATATTCAATGGCAGCGGAACTCGGGCTATCGATCGCGATGCGGCAGCGGGAAAGAGATATTATTATACCGCTTTTGCTTACGATAAAAACGGCAATTATTCCTCGGGCAGCTTGGCAACCGCGCTTATTTTAGCTGCATCCCAGCCCGGAACGGTAACCAAGGAAAAACCGCCTGCTACAAAACAGCCGTGGGACAAACAAGAGGAGCAGCCGTCCGATAAACCGTTTCAGCCACAGCAGCCGGAAGAATCCCAAGATCCACAGCGGCCGTTTCCCGAGCCCCAGGAACCCGGACAGCAGCCCGACTGGGAGACGCCGACTTCCACCAAAGAAATTATTATAACCGGGTTTCCGTTTGATGCGCTGGAATTTTATGCGGCCTTGGGAAGCTTGCGGATCGAAGTCGGCGAAAACGAAGTATCTTTTTATTCCGGCACCGAGTTCAACGTCAAGCTATCGAAAGATGCATTGGATCCGGACGTAAAAAGCTTGATATTTTCCTTGAAGCGGCCGGAAAGCGGTGAAGGGGACTATCAGAATTATTATTTCGAAGAAACTCAAGCTGGCAGGAAGTTCGAATTAAAAGCAATGGTTCCCGACGATATTGGCGTTTATGATATTACCGTTTCGGCGCTTGATACGGCCAACAATGTCATTGAACGGACTGAGGGCAAGATGAATGTGATCGATCGGAGCATTATCACTTCCGTCGTAAACTACAAAACGAATTTGCCGGTGCCTATCGGAGGAGTAAGGGTTACGCTGTATTCATTCGACAACGGCGAGATCTATAAATGGGATGCTTCAAAGTACCTGCAATTCAATCCGATTTATACGGATGATGCGGGCAGCTACGGATTTTATGTCCCAAACGGCAAATACATAGTCAAGAGCGAGAAAGACCATTTTTATAAATATGCCAGCCTGCCTATTACAGTCGAAAATAATTTGATCAAGCAGGACATCGAGCTTGTTTATATTCCCGATATAAATATTTGGATCTTTGTTCTGTACTCGGCAGTTCTGATAGCTTGCTATTTATTGCTAAGGAGGATCGTACTGCTCATTGCTTATCAGCATAGAGAAAAACTAAAAACGCCCGAAGGACCGCTGCATATGTGATTTGTTGCAATAAGCTTTTTATCCGTTGCTACAACCTGCTTGGATCAGCAGGTTTTTGTGTTTAGCGCGAAAAGCGATAGATAATTCAAGGCTTGACAATATAGAAAATTTTATGACATAAAAAAATGAATAATATTTTCATTTCCGCCTTTTTTTGCTATAATAATTATTAATAAAGTGGATAAATAAATTAGCTAGAGAGTAGCTAATTTTAGGTATTTTAAAGCAAAAATACTCCACTTCCCATACTGCGTGCCAAAGCTTTGCCGCAGGTCAAGCCAAGCAGCTTGACTGCCGATAGGCAGAGGCAAGGTTTGCGTTGAATAAAAAGGAGTAATTCAAGCCCGCTTCCTTATTCTCAAAGGAG
>CAZAFZ010000110.1:0-4004 GCA_964484745.1 uncultured Gammaproteobacteria bacterium
CGATGGTTTTCAGATTTTGCGTAACGTTTTCGCCGGTTTTGCCGTCGCCGCGTGTCGCGCCCAGGATTATTCCGCCTTTTTCATAAACCAGGGTAACGGCCAATCCATCCATTTTCAGTTCGCAAAAAAAATCAAGCTTTGTGCCGGGCGGAACCAGCTTAGAAATCCTGGAAAGCCAGTCTTTTATGTCCTGCTCGGTGAACGAATCATAAAGCGAGAGCATCGGAACGGCATGCTCAACCTTCGAAAATTTATCCAACGGTTTTCCTCCTACCCGCTGGGTCGGCGAATCCGGAGTTATCAATTCGGGAAATTCCTGCTCCAGCTTGAAAAGTTCGTTCTTCAGGCTGTCCCAAGCCGCATCGCTGATCTCCTGTTTATCCTGTACATGATAAAGATAGCGGTGATGGTCGATCTCCCGCTTTAATTTCTCTATCCTCTTTTTCGCCTCGGCTTTGTTCATTAATTTAAAAACCGTATTTATAAATTTATATGAATCTAAACGCAATTCAAATCCACAAAATTTCCGATGCCAATCTACAAATTGATACTAAATATACGAATGGGAACCGATACTAATATACGAATATATTATTTGCATATTGGTATTGATATTTATTTGTATATTTTGTATGCATTCGTCCGCCTCCCCGCTTCGACTTGCAAATCGAGGCGAGGGCTCGCGCCGACGTCCGCTTCCCCGCTTCGCTCTCGCGAAGTCGAGGCGAGGGCTCGAATCGAGACGAGCGAGACGGGTAAATTGGCATCGCATTCGATTGTTGACTTACAAACTAATTAATGACTAACGACTATGCGACTTTCAGACCTTTGACTATATTTGCGTTGTGAGTTACGAGTTATGAGTTGTGCGAATTTAATATTTATACTTCACCTCCACGCTCCTGACGATGCCGGCGCGCTGGCCGATGGAAAGCAGGGTTACATACTCGGTTGCGTCTTCATAATCTTCGAACCTGACCTGGTAAGTGGCGTTAACGATAGTGTTGACAGTTGCATTATCGGCACAGGGCGCGCAATAAGCCGGAACCCCTCCTGCCGTAAAAACGATGCAATCCGGATTGGCGGGGGTTGAAGAGGCGGATACGCAGATGCTGCCATCCTGCCGCCTGAACTCAAAACCGTTTTTTCTGTTCTCCCATAAGGCTCGTTCGGCCCCGGTTTCAGCGGCAAAATACGCTCCGGCCGAATATTCCTGGTTGCGGTTCGTCCTGATGCCCAAAAAAAGCAGGGTCGATGAACCGACTGCCATGATTATCACGGTTGCCAGGATAAGGATTGTGATCATCAAGATCGATCCGCGGCTTTTTCCTTTTTGTTGTTGCTTATAACGATTCATAATAGCGCGAAGTCACTGTCGTCTGTATATCCAGAGACTGCTTTTCATTGGCTTTCTGGACAACTTCTGCCTGCAGATAAATGGTTGCGGTCCATTTTTCATTGTTGTAGCCAGGGTCATTCGATGGACCGATGACGTAAAATGATAAATTGTTTATTTTGATGTTCAGCGGAGTAATCGGATAGACGGTCCCGTCCCTGGAAATCATTAACCGTCCGTTATCCAGATAATAATAAGTGCATTGTCCGTATTTATTCCTGAACGCAAGCCCCTGTCCGGCGCCCTGGCCTTTATAAATGCTGCCGACCGGATTGCCGTTTGACTTTAAGGCGCTGTAAGTATTATCGTCGTCGCCGGGGTTGCCATTAATACAGCTCCCGACCGGAGACTGGGCATTTCTGATTTCCTTGGAAATGATTTCCAGCGCATAGCGCATGTTTTCCTCGATATTAATGGCGGCAATCGTATACCGCTGGCTTTGGGTTATGCGCTGGAACAGATCGGTTGCGACCAGCAAAGCGAAAGTAAATATCGAAACCGCCACCAACAGCTCGATCAGGGTAAACCCGGCCTGCCCTGGAATTCCGAACTTGGTTTTTAAACCGTTTTTTACCATAACCAGTTATATAAATAATCAGCTGCCGTATAATAATAGCTTTGGTCGTCTTTCTTGTACCTGGTCGTACAGGTTACCATTAAGCCTTCTGCCGTTTTATCGCTAATGGTCATGATGCGGCTATAGGGAGTCGTAGTTCCTCCCGTCGCGTCATGGTCGTAGAACCATTTGTAATTAAGCCCCGGTTCGGCATCTTCTCGGTTGTCGATAATAAGCTTCGCTGCGGCATCTTCTATTCCGGCAACCGCGGTCAAGGCGCCTCCGACAGGATCATTGAAATCAATTATAAAAGTACCGGCCGACAGATTATCGTCCCAATGCCTGGTACTCGGATCAAGCCAATTATAATCCCTTTTTTTTCTGGCCAGCTCCAGGCATTCTTGAGTCAACTGGGATGAAATAATTGTATTCTTGGTCAGATAATTGACTTTCGTGTTCTGCTGAACGAGAGATAAAACTCCCAAAATCCCGATTACGATGATGCTCACGGCGATCATGACCTCCATAATGGTAAAGCCGCCGCTTTTTATTGCTTGTTTGATTGTCGGAAAAAAAATACGCATTATTGTTCGACTATTTCGATTAAGCCGTATGGGTTAACGAAAACCTTTGCCGTCTTTCCTAATTTTGATTCTTTAAGGGTGATTTCCGCAACGGATGTCGATGCGCCGTTAATGTAAGTAGCCGGGTCGGGCGGAAAGAATATTATGTCCGTCCAAGTAGTATCGGCGGCGTCGACCTTGATCGAATCGATCACAATATCGCCTGACATCGGGATGACCTTGTTTTCTTCATCGCTGTCAAAATCATGGCCGGCGTCATCATCGGTAAAATAGCTGTAATTCTTAGCCGATAAAGCCGTGTCGATATGCAAACCCCATCCTCCGGGCGGGATACTGCCGTCTTCGTCGTTCTTTACCAGGCCCAGCGTGTTGTTCTGCATGTAGCGCAAATCGGCAGCCAGTTTTTGTGTGCTGATCTTCAGTTCGGCCACGCGGCGCCCCGATGAATAACTGGACAAAACCAGGGTGCTGATCAGGCCGATAATAAAAAGGCTTACTATTAATTCGGACATCGTAAAGCCTTTTTGGGTTAATATTTTAATTTTTCTCCCCGCCATCCACTATTTTTAATTAGTAAATAAAAGTTTTTAAATTTTAAATTGTCATTTTGCTTTTTGATTTTTACATTTTAAATTATCCGCGATTTTACATTTGCACAGGGTTGTATGATTTTTTCGGAAATTATTTTAACGCATTAAGCGATTAATTAGGCTTCGTTTCCCGCCAAATCGGTATTGACGGGCAAGGTATTACAATATCGGAAGGATCCGACCACTCGCTTTCTTCGCCGGATGCGCAATATGCCTTTATCTGATATCTGTATTTGTCGTAAGTATCATTGTCCGGATCGGCATCGTCGTCGTGGAAATTAGTGTCGTCATAATTTGTTAATGCGCCGCCCAACAAATGGTTTACCGTATAATTGGCCCCGTCATTGCAATTGGCGCAACCGCTCGAGCAGTGGCAGCGCCTGATTTCATAATCGTCAATGACGCAGGAAGCGGCATGGGCCGGTTCCGTCCAAGCCAGATGAACGATGTTGGGGCACTCGCTTTTCAGGTCAACATTGAATAAGGCGCGGCAAATCGGATAAGTCGTGCCGGGGAAAGGGTTGGAATAAGCCGTCCCGAAAAGATTATAAGCGCCTACGATGAAATAATACGTACTGCCCGGCTGTAGCGACTCGTTGGCAGGCGGAACGGTGTTGACTACCGCATGCGTAATGTCTTGGTTGATCGGCACGGCATAACGGTTATCTGTTCCTGGAGTAAAAGCTGCGGTGGTTGAGGCGAAAAGCCAATAGCCTCTTTCGTTCTCCGCATCGCCCCAGTTGACATCCAGGGTGTTGCAATTATCCGGAACTACCGGAACTACCGATAAGATGATGGGTTTGGTCGGGATCGGAGCCCAGACATTGAATTGCGGCGAAGATGCCTCGGGCGTACGGCTGTTGAACTTTATCCAGCCG
>CAZAFZ010000111.1:0-3895 GCA_964484745.1 uncultured Gammaproteobacteria bacterium
GAGATCAGCCAAAAGTCCGCCAACAAGATCAGGGCTTCCATCATGTTTGCCGGACCAATCCTGGCCAGGACCGGCGAGGTTAAATTCCCCCATCCGGGCGGATGCGTGATCGGAGCCGGACTTCGGCCGATCGATTTGTTTATCGACAGCTTTAAAGCCATGGGCGCCGAAATAACCGTCAATGACGGAATGTACCATGTCAAGGCGGCCGGGATGAAAGGCTGCGATTATTTTTTCACCGGACAAAGCGTTACCGCCACAGAAAGCTTTATGTTAACTGCTGTTTTATCCGAAGGCAAGACGACCATCAAGAACTGCGCAATGGAACCAGAAATCCAGGCTTTAGCCGAATATCTGAATACCCAAGGAGCAAAAATCCACGGCGCCGGCACGCCGACCATTAAGATAGAAGGCGTGAAAAACCTGAATGCCGGCACCTTTCAAACGATACCCGACAGGATCGAAGCCGGTACGTTCGCCATTATGGCAGCTGCGACCGGATCAGCGGTTGCAATAACGCATTGCGAGCCAAACCACTTGGAAATTCTTTTGAAGGTATTCCAAAAAATCGGCGTTAAATACAATCTTGGAAAAGATTGGATCAAAATTTTACCGGCCGGAAAAATTATGCCTTATGGCATAAAAACCCATGAATATCCCGGCTTTCCCACAGATCTGCAATCGCCTTATACCGTCTTAATGACCCAGGCAGAAGGGTCTTCGCTGATCCATGAAACGATCTGGGACCGCAGGATGCTCTATACCGATATGCTCACCCAAATGGGAGCCAACATCATCATGTGCGACCCCCATCGGGTAGTGGTCAACGGCCCAACACGGCTGTCCGGCAGAAAGCTTACTTCGCCGGATTTGCGCGCCGGCATAGCGATGATTATCGCCGCCTTGATCGCGGAAGGCGAAACGTCCATCGACAATATCTATCAGGTCGACCGCGGTTATGAAAATATCGATGGACGCCTAAAAGCTTTGGGAGCGAAAATCGAACGTTTCGAATAAGTTTAATAAAAGCTCATCTTAAAAATAATCCTTGGCTCATTTTCGGTATTTTCCGGCTTCCTGCCTCGCAGTCACGCGCCCTCACCGCTTCGGCTCCCGAAGCGAGGCGAGGCTTCGCTTCGGGAATCCAAGCGGGAAAGCGGGCAAAATACGAAAATTCCGCCCCTCCTGGCCTTGCTATCCTTCACTGATTTGCCGGATTTTTCGGGCGAATAATTTTTGAAAACGGCTTAAAGCTATTTTTGAGATGATCTCTTTCCGCCTTATGTCATATAGGTTAAGGGCCTATTTATTTTCATTTTTTACGATTCTATTTCTGATAGCCACCCCGCTGACAATCCTTTATATTTCCGGCTATAAAGTTGACTTTAAAAACCTCCGCGTCAGCAAAACCGGCGGCCTTATCGTTAAAAGCGAACCGGACCGTGCGAAAATATTCCTTGACGATAAACTGCGCGTAAACCGGCTTTTCGGCATTGTAAATCCTGGAGCCGATGCGCTTGTCACGCCGGCGCGGATAATGAATCTGCTGCCAGGCGAATATTCCCTGCGCATTGAACAGGAGGGCTATTGGAATTGGTCCAAAAAAATCAATATTTATCCCAATAAAACAACGATCATCGACGATATCCTGCTGATCAAAAAAGACATTCCTATTATTATCGATGAGCAGGCCGGACCGGATCTGCTGGCCACACGGCAAGCTGATAAAATATTCTATCAAGCCAATGGCCGATTAAAATATTATGAACCGTCTTCGGACAGCATTCAGCCGTTTTCTGCGACCAGTTCCGCCGAAACGGCGCCTGGGCTCTTGTCTCCCGGTGAAGCAAGGCTCTTGGCGGGAACGACCGTGTATATTGTTGCGGACAAGTCGGCCGTTGACTTGTCGGGCCTGCTTCCAATCAACGCATTAAACCTGATTTGGGACGATGAGAGCGATTATTCTATCCTGTTTAACGCTCCGACATTCGTCGGAAAAATTAATCTCCCCAATATGTCCCTCGAAACCGTTTATCGGGGAACAAGCATCGAAGCATTCACGGCGAAAAAAAACATGCTCTATATTCTGGAAAGCGGAGAAAGAGCTACATCGCTTATCGTCCATGATCCTGCCCAGGGAAAAATCGAACGCAAAATAGACTTGCCTGGCTCGCCAACCTATAAATTCATCAACCGCTCAAGCCAATATCTCAATTTGCACGATTACGGACGGCAGATCCTCTACATAATCGAGCCCGACGCATTCTCTCCGCTCAAAGAAATAATCAATAACGTCAAAACGGCGGAATGGATCAGTGCCGACCAGCTTTTATGTTCCAACGAACACGAAATATTCATTTTTGATATGGCTGACAACCGTAAAAAAATCATGACCAGGGTCAGCGAGAATATCGATGCAGTCACCTGGCATCCTAGCGGCAAGTATATCATCTACTCGTCCAACGGCAGCCTCTATTCGATGGAATCGAGCGGAGCTATTGATATCAATATAAACGAACTGATCAAGCTGAATTCAATTAAAAATCTGATCATCGGAAATAACGGCAAGCTGGTCTATTTTTACGGACAAATCGGAAATCAAGCCGGTTTATATATGCTAAGCCTTTGATCAGCGAATTAAAAAAGACGTTAGCTTGGGCAAAGACCGATTAACGTCTTTTTTGCTGAATTTTTAGCGGTCCGACCGCTAAAAGAGGGCCGCTTCAAGACTGCAGGAGCTGAAAATCAATATTCCTTAACGAAGTTTTTTAAATCTTCGCCGATATCTTGCCGTTCAAAAGCGTATTTTAGCGTTGTTTTAAGATAGTTCAGGGGGTCGCCGGTCGTCAGCCATTCGCCGTCTTCAACCTTCTTGGCTAAAATTTTTCCGCCCTTGTTCACGAATGTCCTGATCGCGTCAACGATCCAAAGCTCATTATCCTTGCCAAGCGGGGTTGCCTTTAGGATATCGATGATATTTTGGTCCAATATTTTTCTGCCGAAGCTGGCCAGGTTCGACGGAGAATCTTCGACCGGAGGCTTTTCGATAATATCCTCGATTTCCATGGTCCCCTTTTTTAATTTGACTATCCCGAACCTGTTTACTACCTCCCGGGGAACTTCCTGAACGCCGATCATCAAATTACCGTGGGTCGCGTAGTCATCAACCATCTGCCTGGTAAAAGAAACTTCTGATTTAACCAGGTCGTCCCCGAAAATAAAGACAAAAGGCTCGTTTTGCACCAGGCTCGCGGCTGATAACACCGGCGTCCCGTTGCCGTAAGGCCCTTTCTGGCGGACATAGACGAAGTTAGCCAGTTCGGAAATCTGCCTGATCTTTTCCAGGAGTTCTTCCTTGCCGGATTTTTTCAGTTCATCGGACAATGCCCAGTTATGGTCAAAATGGTCTTCCAGCGGTTTTTTGTCCCATTTCGTGACCATGATTATATCCTCGATCCCGGCTTCCACCAGCTCCTCGACAACCAGCTGGATAATCGGCTTATCGACGATCGGCAGCATCTCCTTGGGCATCGCTTTGGTCGCCGGCAAAAGCCGCGTACCCGATCCGGCAACTGCAATAATCGCTTTCCTAATTTTTGGCATATTGTTTATTTAATTTATATAAATACACGGAATATAGGCCGGCCGGCGCCCTTTCAACGCTATCGGGTTCGATATCCTTAATCGAAAATCTATAGGAAATCAATTTTAGCTCATTGCCATTTTCTTTGCAAATTTTATCATATACCCGTAAAGCGTTTTTTGAAGAGTTGGGATAGATAAATATTGCATCGGCATCGGGATATTTTTCCTTATAAATATCAGACCATTTGAAAATAATATTTCTATTACGGACGAACAATTTCTTAACCGAAAAAACAACATACAGCAGGAA
>CAZAFZ010000112.1:0-3830 GCA_964484745.1 uncultured Gammaproteobacteria bacterium
ATTTCTAAATTCTATCTATGGATCAACTAATGCAAGAAATATTCGAATTGGTTAAAAAGAAAATGCTCGAACAAGGGGCCTATACCCGTGAAGCGTACCGCGGATACATCGAGGAAACAGTCGAATACTTCAAAGAAAAAGGCAAATTGACCGAAGATGATGAATATGAGCTGATCGAAGGCAATCTGCTTGATCTCTGGCCCGAAGTGGAAAAAGAATTAGCCGATTAGCAATCCACCGGCAACACGAACCTTAAAAAGGAGCCTGTAATGGTCGGGAATGCCGTTAAAATCGCTATTGTGGCCGTATTGTCCTGGTACCTTATCAATGCATCCGGCCGCAAGCAAATTTTTTTCGCGGAAGCCGAAGCGATATTCGCACCCCCGCGCAAGCCGAAAAGAGCTTTGGACACGGCTTTAAAAGGCTTGATAATCGCCGGATCGCTCTTGTCTGTGCTATATTTCCCTGTCCACCAGGCCGGTATTACGGTTGGAATGATCGCCGGCTTATTTGCGGCAAGCCTGGCTGCCCTTGCCAGATTCATAATCAATAATTGAATAATTTGCTTCGGCTTGATTAAGCATCATACTTTGGGGCAATATAAAAAGCTAAACCATGCAACGGGTTTAGCTTCTTTTATAAATGCAATCGTGGTCAAACGCGGATAACGACCGGCAGAACCATCGGCCTTCGCTTTGTCTGGCCGAACAGGAAAGAGCCGATCTCGTTCCTGATCTTATTCTTCAAATAATCGTCGTCAGCCGGCGTACGGGCGTCCAATGTCCTGACCATGCCCTTCACTTTCATCCTGGTTTTTTCAATCAATTCCTTGTTCTCTTTCATATAAACGAACCCGCGGGAAATTATGTCCGGATTACCGATAATATCGCCCGTCTTAGAATCGATCGTTGCAATAATGACGATCATTCCGTCCTCGGCCATCACGCGCCTATCGCGCAATACTATATTCGATACGTCCCCTACTCCCAAGCCGTCAACCATCACATAATCGGTGGTGACTTTATCGCTGGTCAGCCTGCCGACCGGACGGCCGCCCTGCAAGCTGAATTCTACCACTTGGCCGTTATCGGCGATGAAAATCTTTTCAGCGGGTATCCCCACCTGTTCGGCCAGATCGGCATGGGCCCTAAGCATAAAATGGTTGCCTTCTATAGGCATAAAATATTCCGGCTTCAACAGGCGCATCATCAATTTAAGGTCTTCCTGCTTGGCGTGTCCGCCGGCATGGACATCCATCATTTCGTAATGGATGACTCTGGCGCCCTGTCTAACCATCATATCCTTTAAGGATTGGATGGTCCTTTCGTTGCCCGGAATAACCGACGATGAAAAAATAACAGTGTCTCCATTTTTCAAGCTGATGCTGCGATGTTCGCCGTTTACGACCTTCATTAAAAAAGCATTGCTTTCCCCCTGGGCGCCCGTTCCGATTACGATGATCTTGTTATCGTGGATTTTCCGCAGTTCGTTTTCATGTTCGAGCAGAATGCGGGGGTTGAATTTAAGATAGCCGATCTTATGCGCTACATCGACATTGTCATTCATCGTCCTGCCCTGCAGATATATCCTGCGGCCATGTTTGTGCGCCAAATCGAAAATTTTCTGGACGCGGCTCAGCTGTGAAGCAAAAGTGCCGATGATGATCCGGCCTTGGCAATTTTCGAATATTTTATCCATTTCATCACCGATGGAAGATTCGGAAATCTGGTAGCCGGGGTGGGTCGCGTCTGTCGAATCGGACATCAGCAGGAGTATGCCCCTGCCTCCGATCAAGGCAATCCGGTTGATGTCTGCCGGCATATCGTTTACCGGAGAGTAGTCGATTTTGAAATCGCCGGAATGGACTATCGAGCCCAGCGGTGTATGGATCAGGATGCCGAAAGTGTCGGGAATCGAATGGTTGAGCCTGAT
This sequence comes from uncultured Gammaproteobacteria bacterium, assembly GCA_964484745.1. Classification (GTDB taxonomy): domain Bacteria; phylum Patescibacteriota; class Patescibacteriia; order Patescibacteriales; family CAZAFZ01; genus CAZAFZ01. Next base: position 1,933 of record CAZAFZ010000112.1, read on the forward strand.
GAACTCGATACGGAAGGCTTTGCCCAGCTGGATTTTGGAATTTTCATCTATTTCCTGAATGCGCAAGGGCGGACACTTCGAATAGCGGTCAGTCCTCTTGCTGATCAGGCCGGCGGTCAATTTGCCGGTATATATCGGCGGGTTGCCGATCTTGCCCATTAAGTGGGGAATGGCTCCGATATGGTCCATATGGCCATGGGTAATTACAACCCCCTTAATCCGATCTTCTTTGCCTTCCAGATAGGAAGTATTCGGAATAATATAATCGATGCCGGGCATATCCTCTTCGGGAAATTGAAGGCCCATATCGATGATTACTATTTCTTCGCCGTATTCAAATATGGCCATGTTTCTGCCGACTTCTTCAAGCCCGCCCAAAACAATTACTTTCAATTTTTGTTCCAATTTTTGAGGTTTTTTTGCTGATTCCGTTGATTGGACGACTGCTTTTTGCGCCGTTTGGCCTTTAGCGCCTGCCGTACTTCTCTTTTTTTTCTGTTGGGTGCGGCCAACTGGTTTGTATTTTGCTATCATAAAAATTTTGATTCTCTTCCGTTCAATTGATTTAATTTTTACATAGAAAAGAATTATAATTTATTATTAATTTAATTGTAGGGCGGGATAATTAGCGCTCATCTCAAGAATGGCTTTAAGCCGTTTCGAGGATTTTCCGGCAAAAATCCGAAAAGCGAGAAAGAGTATCAGGGCTGTCTGGCAGGATTTTCAGAATCTTATCCTCCTTGGCGCGCGCACGGGACGGGCAGCCGGAAAAGATTAAAAATGGTCCAAAAATTATTTTCGAGACGAACCCTGGGTACATGGGGAATATGTGATGCGAATAAGCTTCAAATAATAAATTATGCCGCCTATCTTATTGCTTGCAGGGATAGGGAGGAGTTGCCCCGCTGCCCTTGCGGACGCGGGATGCCGGCTTCACGCGCCTGCCAATCATCTCGCGGGATTGCCCTCTTTCCGCCCTACGTATTCTTTGTGGGGATAGAGAGAGTTGAACTCTCACGGTATCGCTACCACTAGCTCCTGAAGCTAGCGTGTCTACCAATTCCACCATATCCCCAAATTATTTTAATGCTGGCAGGATGCGCTTGCCTTGATTCGCCTCGGGCGATATTCCGCTTTTCGCTCAATTAATGCGGTTTAATGGGCGCTAATTACCATTTAAATTTCTTTCCGGTTTTTATGTACCAATCCGCGACATCCGAAAACCTGTTTGAAGGAGTATATAGCACCGTTGTCTTATAGCCTTTGATGATTTTTGATTGGACATAAACATAAGTATTCTGATAAAGGAAATGCGCCGGCAAATCTTCGGCCAATATATCCTGGAACTTGTAGTATAACTCAGTCCGCTTAGTTTTGTCAGTAGTCTGCCTGGCGTCTTCCAGTAATTTGTCAGCATCCTTGTTCGAGTAACCGGCCAGGTTTGATCCTTTTTCAATTTGGGAGCTATGCCAAAAGACATACGGGTCCGGATCGGGTCCTTCGGTCAATCCGTAGAATAAAGCTTCATAATCCCTGGTTTTCAAAACATTGCTTTGGATTTGCGCGACGGCTACTTCATCCAGGCGGGTTTTAACCCCGATTGCTTCCCAATCCTGCCGGATTTTTTCCGCGACTTGCTGGTTTTCGGGCCGATCGACCGTGGTTAGCGCGATCAACAAATAGTTTCCGTCCTTTTTAAGCCAATTGCCCGTGCCCATATCCAAAATGATCTGGGCATTTTTCTTTTCATCCTCGCCTGAGCCGCCGTCGACAGTTGCTTGGGCATCGGAAACCGCCTCAGCATTTATTTCCGACCGTTCCCATCCCAGTTCCTTAAAAAGCTTTAATGCTTCGTCGCGGTTATAATCGTATTTTTTAATGTCTTTTTTCTGGGCATC
>CAZAFZ010000113.1:0-3823 GCA_964484745.1 uncultured Gammaproteobacteria bacterium
CAGGCAACCGTTGCCGCCCTGTCGGCTTACCAGTATATCCAGCTCAAGCAAGGCAAGAGCCCGGCGGCGGTTTTGGACAGGGGGAAGAAATAAGCGCACAGCTCATAACTTAAAACTCGTAACTCAGAACACTAAAAAATATAATCCGAATACCCCGAATAATGCCCCCGAAATATAATAAAGAAATCCTAAATCCTACACAAATCCAAAATTCAAATAAAACATTTAAACATTGGAAATTGTTTGAAAATTATCCCGCATTCCGCCAAGGGTGGAGATAAGCGGGATCCCGCTAATCAAGGAATATGAAAGAGCGGGAGAAATTAGAAATTATCTTAATTTCCCCGATAATTACCAATATGGCAGAATCTTTTTCACTGCTTGAAGAGCGAGGTTTATTTGATGCCGGTTACGGCTTGATCGGCTCGGTTGACGAGGCCGGCAGGGGCCCGCTGGCCGGTCCGGTTGTGGCCGCTTGCGTTCTTATCAGCGCCGGATCGCTGGATAAACCGGAAATCAAGGATCTGCTTTCTTCGGTCAAGGATTCCAAAAAATTGTCCCCAGCCAAACGGAAAGAATTGTTTCCCTTAATCGTCGAAGCTTTTGACGGCTACGGCATCGGGATTTCCGACCATGCCACGATAGATAGGATCAATATTCTGGAAGCCAGCTTCTTGGCGATGAAGAAAGCAATCGGAATTTTAAGAAAGAAGCCGGACTGCTTGATAATAGACGGCAAACTGGCAATACCCAGTATTTCCATCCCGCAGAAACCGATAATTGCCGGCGATAACCTTGTTTTTTCAATCGCGGCCGCTTCAATACTCGCAAAAGTCGCCAGGGATAACCTGATGCTGGAAATCCATGAAAAATATCCGCAATATAATTTCGCCAAGCACAAGGGCTACGGCACTAAGGAACATCTGGAAATGCTTGCAAAATACGGTCCGTCGCCGGTGCACCGAAAAAGCTTTAAACCAATCCGCCACTAACCGGAAGGCATTATAGCTGCAACAATGTTTGAAGTATTATCTATAAATTCAATATCCAAAATCAGAATGCAAAAGTTCAATTTATAATTCAAAAGTAACCCGAAAAATATCCTGAACCCATCTTTGAAAATAATCTTTGGCTCATTTCCAATCTTTTGCGGCTGCAAAATCCGAAAATTTCGTCAAAATAGCCCTGTTGTTCCTCTTCAATTTCCGGATTTTTCGCTCCAAAAATCCCTGGAAATGACTTTTGGCTATTTTCAAAGACAGGTTCTATTGTTTTTAACTTTTGACCTGTAATTTGGCTTTTAACCCTTCGACTGAGTCCAGGGCATCTTTTGAAGTTTGAATTTAATTGATATCCGAGCTTGAGTATAAGGCTTTAATTTTATATAGCGGCAATCCGCCCGGAATTCTTGTGCCATAGCCAGAAATGGGGTATAATTAAAGCATATTTATTAATCCAAACCTGGAGCAAAATTGAAAATTCGTTATGCTTAGAATAACAGGAGGGAATGCCTTAATCGACGCGGCAACAATAATTAACAGGGCAAAAATCGTTGAAAACATGAAAGTAGCTGATTTGGGATGCGGAGCTACCGGTCATTTTGTTTTTCCGATTGCCAGGCTAATCGGCAAGAAAGGAGCCATGTATGCGGTTGATATCCTGAAGACTGTGCTGGAAAATGTCGACAAGATCGCCAAACAAGAGGGGATCGAAAACATAAAGACCGTTTGGAGCGATTTGGAAATATATGGCGCTACCAAGATAGAGCCCAACAGTTTAGATTTGGGGCTTCTGATTAATACCCTTTATCTGTCCAACAAACGGACCGAAATCATAAAAGAGTCGGTTCGTTTGCTTAAAAAGGGCGGCAAACTGATCGTAGTGGAATGGAGGTCAACGGCATTGCCTTTCGGGCCTTCGGTGGAAAAAAGGGTGAAAGAGGAAGCAGTCCTTGAATTGGCTCCGAAGCTCGGATTGATCCAAACCGAAGAATTTGAAGCAGGCCCCTACCACTACGGCATAATATTTGAAAAAGCCTAACCAGCCCTATTCATACCGCCGGATTGACAGATGCCGGATTTATGTATAATATCTACCGATAATATGTTCATTACGGGCGAACCCTTTTTCCGGACAGAATCAACATATCGAATACGAAAAAATAATACAGATCAATAATATGGGCAATTTAATTAGCATAGGATTTTGGTTTAACATGAATCCGGGATCGCTGGCTCCGGTTTTTTTAAAGTTGCTTTACGCGGCGGCGGCGCTTTTTTTCGCCGGCGCGGCAGCGGCGAAAATATTTTCCAAAATCGACGGCAACCGCCTGCATAAGCCGCTTTGGAAAAAATGCTATTATTTTTTCCTGACAAATTTTATCATCGGATTATTTATAATTTTCTTCAATGCCCAGTCGATTATGTTTTTTTCGGCGCGTTTTTGGTTTTTGGCCTGGCTGGCCGGCGACGCAGTCTGGCTTTATTTCATAGTTAAAGCATTATCGGATATGCCGGCCAAGCGGAAAATGCTCGAGAAGGAAATGGAATATAAAAAATATTTACCCAGATGATCAGACTGTCAGGAAAGGAGCTGGGCAGAGCAGGCGAAAATCTGGCAGCCGAATATTTAGCCGGAAAAGGCTATGAAATAATCGGACGGAATATAATGGCCGGACACAGGGAGATCGATTTGATCTGCCTGTGCGGGGGAGTTTTGGTTTTCATTGAAGTTAAAACCGTCAAATCGCTTAAATACGGTGCGGCGGACGAGATATTTTCAGCGAAAAAGACCAGGAATCTGCGCTTGGCCGCCATGCAGTATCTTTCATCCAATAAGAGTCGGTATAGGAATTTGCGCTTAGACCTGGTTTACGTCGATTATTCGGGCAACAGCCCGCAAGTGCATCATTATCAGGATATAGCTTGACAAGAAGCGCTTGACAAGAAGGTAGTTTTAAGATCAAAGTCAATTGTTATACACTTGACTTTTTTGTTTTTTTTTGTAAAATACCATCATTGCTTAAAATTTAATTTTGCATACGCTACTCAATACGTAAAGCAAACAAACTACGAATCGTTCTTTGAAAAGAAGGAGAAAACATAGCTCTTTTTCAGGGTAAATTCCTAAAGGTCGAAATTAAATTTATTAATTTTTAGATTGTTTGGGAGGGAACGTCCATAAAGCTATGTTAAATGCCAAAAAACTGGCATTGTCATTTTTGTTGTCCATTGCTGGATTGCTTTTGGCTTTTTCCGTTTGCTCCGCCGATACGGTAAAGACGCCGGTGCTTGAAGGCGTTTTGCCGGGTGATGACGGCAGCTATGGCTTGCCTGTGATAATCGGTACTACGGAACCGGAAACCGACGTACTGGTATATATGGATGGAAAATATGTCGGCACTGCCGAAATCATGGCGCAAGGAACATACGAGAACGAATTCGTGTATGAACATGCTCCGCGGCTTTGGTACGGAGAGCATTCTTTTATTTTGATAGCCAGGGATAGGGAAACCCTGATTCTGTCTCCTCCAACCGAAGATTACATGTTGACCGTCAAAAAACCGATCGGACAGGAAACCGTAACTCCGCCCGAAACCGCAGCAGTACCCGCGCCTATACTCGTGCAGCCCGATGCGGACACGGTTACGGGCAAGGTTAAGCCCGCGATAACGGGTTTGGCTGCCAACAATACATTCGTCCATATTTATATCGACGGCGTATACAACGGAAAAACCGCGATGCTCCATGATCCAAGCGGCACCGACAGCTTTGCTTATACTCCATTCCTGAATTTATCCAGGGGTAAGCATACCGCATATGCC
>CAZAFZ010000114.1:0-3811 GCA_964484745.1 uncultured Gammaproteobacteria bacterium
TCGTATTGAACAAGGTGTCCAAATTCTGCAAAACCTGCTGGTCATGGCGCTGCTGCCTGACAACGGCCGGGGATTCGATGAAAAAGAAACCGGAGACCAGGACCGCCAAAACGACCGCAAGGGAAGCGTAAAACGAAACTTGGACTATATTATCTTTTTTCCCCGCGACCTCCTCGCGCTTGATGTCATAAAAATAGAAGGCGAAAATCATGGCCGAAATGAGGATCGAGGTCAGCGATTTTAAAATGAATTTCGCCGTCAGCTCCCCATTGAGAAAGCTATTGAAAGCCGCTATCAGCCAGCCGATCATGACCACTGCAGAAACGAACAGAATGAAATAAGTCAGCCAGCGGCGGATGCCGGAATCCTTTTCCATCTCGCCGCTGTGGAGATTTTTGAAAATCAGCCGGGTAATAAAATAATAGATCGGCGTGGAAATTATCAGCGCCGAAATCGCGTACCTTAACGGTTCGGAAGCGAATTGGGCCCCATACAGCCCGATCGGGTCCTTGATGAGCTTATTGATGATCTGAAAAATTATCATGCCTGCCGAAGTAGACATGAATATTAAGGCCACCAGGGAAAGCATGTAGAAAAAAGCGAATTTTGCCGCATTTTTTGGGTTAGGCATAAAATTTAATTACTTAATAATATATAAAGATAATTTGACATTCGGAAGATAAGCAGGATATGATAGGGCCAGACAGGAGGAACACTCGATGTGCGATATGCATTTTATCGTCGGTTGGGACAGGCTGGACCGCTATTTCAACGGCCGCATTTCTGATTTGGAAGTATTCTTCGCAAGCGGATCGAATTCATTTCACTGGCGCTACGACAGAAATGTGAAAGATAATCCTGTTGCCGTTCCGCTGCAAAGCACTTTGGTGGTTATCCCGGAATTCGGATGGCCAATCGAAATCGATTCACGCACCTTGCTGGAAAAACTATCAGACTGAAAACGGAAGCATCCTTCCGTTTTTTATTGGTCAATAAAAGTACGCTTCCTGGCCGGCCAGCTTGCCTCCTAAGTAAACGAACTTTGCAGAAAAAAATTTTTCGCCCTCAAGCCAGGGCAGGAAAATGTAATCTCCTTCCCAAAGATCCAGTTCATTCAGCTTATTATCGTCGATCCAGGCCAGCTGGCCTTCGCTTGAATCCGATAATAATTCACCCTTAAACCGGTCAATAACAAACACGAAGCAATACCAGTCTTCGCCAGCCAAAAATTTGGGAAACGTCAAAAAACCCTTCAGCTTCAAACTGAGGGCATCCAATCCGCTCTCTTCTTTGATTTCACGGGCCGCGCATTCTTCGGGAGATTCTCCCGGTTCCATTTTGCCTCCCAGGCCATTCCATTTGCCGGCATGAATATCGCCGGCCTTTTTGATCCTGTGGATCATCAGCGTCTTGCCTCCCTGCTTGACATAACACAGCGTGGCAAATTTCATAAATGCTAATTAGTCTAATTTTAGCTTAATATTAAGCTCTTTTAACTGCAGCTCATCAACGTCCGAAGGGCTGTCCATCATCAGGTCCCTGCCCTTGCCGTCCTTGGGAAAAGCATAGATATCTCGGATCGACTGCCAGTCGGAAAGCACCATCAGGATCCTGTCGATGCCGGGTGCATTGCCACCGTGCGGCGGTGCTCCGAACTGGAATGCTTTCAGCATTGCCCCGAAGCGCTTTGCGACTTCTTCTTTGCCGTAGCCTGCTATTTCAAAAGCTTTATACATTATATCGGGATCATGGTTCCTGATCGCTCCGCTCGACACTTCAAATCCGTTTAAAACCAAATCAAACTGATAAGCCAGTATTTCCAGAGGATTTATTTCGCTTAGCGCCTTCAGTCCGCCCTGCGGCATGGAAAAGGGGTTATGTCCGAAGTCGATCCTTCCTTCCTCCAGTTCCGAATATTCATACATCGGAAAATCGATGATCCAGGCCCAAGCGGCTTTGGCATTGTCTTTTAATCCCAGCCGGCCGGCGCATTCGCTGCGCACGGCTCCGAGCGCATGGCAGACGGTTTTCCATTCGTCGGCCCCGAAAAATACTATGTCGCCGGGTTCGGCTTTGACTTCAGCCAGGATCTCCTTGCATAAATTGTCGCCCAAGAATTTAACGATCGGCGATTGCAGCTCGAATTTATCCTTGATTACGATATAGGCCAATCCTTTTGCGCCTTTCGATTTGGCCAATTCGGTCAGCTCGTCAATTTCTTTTCTGGAAAACTTTGCGGCGCCCGGCACTCTTAAGGCATGCACTACTCCGCTTTTACCGGCTACCTCCGAAAAAACGGAAAATCCGCACCCTGCAACCATGCCGGTAATCGGGATGATTTCCAGCCCAAAGCGCAAATCAGGCTTGTCCGTACCGTATTTATCCATCGCTTCTTTCCAGGGTATCAGCGGGAATCTGCCCTGATTGGTCAGGTTGACGATCTTTTTTGAACTGAATTTTTCGGTCAGCTCGGCCATCAGCGGCTCCATGATATCGAAGATGTCCTGCTGTTCGATAAAGCTCATTTCCATGTCCAATTGGTAGAATTCCCCGTAATGGCGGTCCATCCTTGGATCTTCGTCGCGGAAACAAGGGGCGATCTGGAAATACTTATCAAGCCCGCCGACCATCAGCAGCTGCTTGAACTGCTGGGGGGCCTGGGGCAATGCGTAGAACTTCCCGGGATGCAGCCGGGAAGAAACCAAAAAGTCGCGCGCCCCTTCCGGCGATGAATTGGCCAGAATCGGAGTCTGGACTTCAATAAAGCCTTTTTCATGGAAATACTCGCGGATTGAGGTAATGAACCTGTCCTTGGTTTCAAGCATCAGCTGGAGCTCGGGGCGCCGCAGGTCAAGATAGCGGTACTGCAGCCTGATCTGCTCATGGGCTTCATGCGCCTTTTCTTCATCGATTTCAAAAGGCGGGGTCTTGGAGGAATTCAATATCTCAATGGATTCGGCCTGGATTTCGATCTCACCGGTTGCCAACTTGGGATTTATCATATCTGCAGGGCGCAAAACAACCTTACCGGTAACCTTGATCACCCATTCGCTCCTTAATTTGTCGGCCTCTGTCCATGATTTCCTGTTGATTTCGGGATCAAATTTAACCTGGGTCAAACCGTATTTATCCCTCAGGTCGATGAAAATAATTCCGCCATGATCCCGCCGGCGATGGACCCAGCCGGCCAAAATGACCGCTTGGCCTTTATTTTTTTTGCTTAATTCTCCGCACGTATTCGTTCGCATCATAAATTAGTTCCAAAAAATGGTTATTTCGGTTGAAAAAACCTTTTTTCCTTAAATTTCAGCTTATTTATAATAATACTTAAATATTTTAACTTAAATAAGGGTAAATATCAAGAAAAGCCGGCTGATAATAACCGGCTTTATGGTAAAATTTCAATTTTATTCCCTGATTCAACCAGGAAAAGCTTCAAATTAAGTACTTTTTTTTGGGCTTCAGTAAAAGCATCAATCGCCCCATTTTCTTCAATTCCCGCAGGAAGCGTTTGGAGTATAAATTCATTTTGCATGATTAGATAAACCGGGCCATCATTGCCTTGCGATGAATCCATATTCTCCGGGATTATTCCAGGCAGGCAATTATTGGTATTGGCAGAAGCCGTCTGCAACGCTGTAAAAGCGGTGGTATCCTTATCTTTACCGGGGATTTTATCAGTTTGATTCGCTTCGGGCTTGGCAATAGAACGTGATAATAATTTTTTTCTGATTTCCTCTTGATGCTTGGCAAAAGTATTTCTGATTAATTCAATTCTGGGATGTTCAAGAAACTGTTTTTCGGCTGTTCT
>CAZAFZ010000115.1:0-3791 GCA_964484745.1 uncultured Gammaproteobacteria bacterium
CTTTGCCTTTTTGGCTTCCGCTTCTTTGTTTTGTTCTTTTTCCTCTTCTTTTGCCTCGGTTGATTTTTTCTCTTGTTCCGCCGATACTGCCGCGTCTTCCTCGCCTGTTTCTTCTTTATCGCTTTCCTTTCTCTCCTTATTTTCCGTGATATCAATCTTCCACCCCGTCAGATTGGCGGCCAGCCTGACGTTTTGGCCGTTCTTGCCGATAGCTAAAGAGAATTGGTCGGGGTGGACCTTAACAACTGCCCTTTTATCCTTTGCATTGATTTCTATATCCACGATCTTGGCAGGGGACAAGGCGTTGGCAATAAACCTTTCCGGGCCGCTGTCATATTCGATAATATCGATTTTTTCACCGCCCAATTCTGCAATGATGGTCTGGATGCGCGCTCCCTTTTGGCCAACGCAGGACCCGATCGGGTCGACATTGTCCGATTCGGAAGCAACGGCCACTTTGGAACGTGATCCGGCTTCCCTGGCGACGGCCTTGATCTCGATCATTCCATTGGAGATTTCCGGTATTTCCAGATAAAAAACTTTTTTCAATATTTCGTCCGATGTCCTGGATAATATGATCTCCGGACCCTTGGAGCCGATCCTGACCTCCTTAACAAACACTTTGATCCTTGAACCTGGCTTGTAGAACTCCCCGTAGATCTGCTCTTCCGGCGGCAGGATTCCCATGGTTTTCCCGAGGTCAATCAATATTATCTTGCCTTCTTTTCTTTGGACGACTCCGCTGATCACTTCCCTTTCCTTGTCTTTGAATTCATTATAAACCATGTCCCTTTCCGCTTCCCGAAGCTTTTGGATAATTACCTGTTTGGCTGTCTGGGCGGCCATCCGTCCAAAATCACCCGGCACTTCAAGATTGATCTTGATTTCATCGCCGATCTTTGCGGTTTTTTTAATGAACTTTGCATCGGCCAGCTGGATTTCAGTTTTCGGGTTGAACTTCCTGGCCTCTTCCTCTTCCTGGCTCCCAGTATCAGCTCCGTTTTCCGAATTCTCATCAGTCTTCTCTTTCTTATCAGCCGTTTTTGTTTCAGTTACTTCTTTTTCTGCTTCCTTGGGTTTTTTGGCTTTAGTCTCGTTGATTGTTTTTTCTTCTTCTTCTGCCGCTGTTTCTTCTTCCGGCTCATCAGGCATGTCCTCAACGACCGTTTTGACGTCATATACCTTGATTCCGGCAGTATCCGGGTCAAAGTCGACTTTTATATTCTGGCTCTTGGTGCCGAAGTCCTTGCGGTATGCGGCTGCCAAAGCAGCTTCTATCGTCTCCAGCACGGCATCATAGCTGAGTCCTTTTTCCGAGCAGATTTGCTTGATTGCGTTTGAGATTTCCGACATAAAATATGATATATTGATATAATCGTATATTTATTGCTTGCTGATAATTATGCCGGTGCATTCATCAGGCATTCAACAATATAGCCATACAGCAATATAACCGTTAACTGTTGTTTAATAAAGAAGGCTAGTTTAATCCATGTAAACTAGCCTGTATAAATAATACTATATTTATATTTTTTGTCAAGCATTTTTTGTTAAACATGCGCCAATCTTCTGATTTTTAAAGCGGGGCAATACTCCGCTTTGTTATGCCTGTTATGCCGTTTTGGCGTCATCTATGATTCCACCAAATATCGCCGGATTGCCATCTTCAAATAATTCTTTACGGTTCCCATGGGCAAAAAGCCGGGCAATTTCCTCGTTTTTTATTTAATCGAAATCTTTTTGGTCTTTTCCGGGGCGATTCTTCCGGATTTTTATTTTTAACCATTAAATATTATTTTTCGTTTTCCGTGCCGCGCCAAGCGAGCTCAAACAGCGAGGCGAAGGCTTCTGCCAAGTCATTATCCTCAATGATCATTCCGAATATTTTATTGCCTAATGATGCTATGCTCACCTTGCTGCCGAATATTGCGATTTCGGCATTGATCGGGAACTTGTCAACGGGGATTTTTTTCTTTTCGCCATCGGCCGTGCTCTCCAGCGTTCCGGCCCGATAAGCATACAAGGTTTTGGTCTTTACGCCCGCTGGCTTGCCCTTATCTGGAAATTGGCCTTTTTCAGCTGCACCGATAAGATCTTTAAGCATGTCCCAGGAGTATATCATCCGGCTGGTCCCGCTTTTCTGATTTGATAATTCCTTGTGTATCGCCCTGAGCCCTTCCTTGCCTTCATAATATTTTATGCTCGGACGTACGTTCTCTTTCGCGCTCAAAGCTCGCAGCTCCGGCAGCATCTTGTCCAGATAATCCAGCTTTCTGACAATCTCCGTCTCCATGCTTTCAAACAGCATGCGCAGCTTTTCCGGCGGTTCAGCGTAGAAAAACTGCTTCTTGCTTTCTTCGATGCTTGACATCAGGCCCTTCTTTATCAGCGATTCGATGATTACATAGGTCGTGGCTCTGTTGACCTCTGCTTTTTTGGAAATGTTTTGTACCGATGTTTTTCCCAATTCCAATGCAGCCAAATATACCTTAGCTTCTTTTTCGGATAATCCCAGATGGGTTAATTCATTATAATTCATACAGCTCTGCTTTATGGTTAATATTCGCAATGGATCTTATCTTCTGAGGTCCGGAATATTTGTTGCTGCATTCCTGGGTTTGCGGTGGCTTATTCGTAATATTTGCGCTATTTCGTATTTTCAGCGATACGTAATATTCTCGCCTGATTCGAACATTCGTGGGGCATTATATTCTTTTTCTGATATACATGAAAAGCCAGATGCCGAAAACCACTAAAAGCAAAGTGATTGCTCCTACGATAACAAAGGCAAAAGGGTGGGCATGGAACGGCATTGCCAAATTCATGCCGTATGCGCTGGTAACCAGCATCGGTATGGTGAATAAGGCAGTGATATAAGTCAAAAGTTCGATGATTTGGTTCAAGTTTATCGACATAACGGTCGTATAACCGTCGCGGATATTCCGGATCGTACGCAATGTATTGCCGCATAATTCGACCACTTGCTGGCCGTCAACCAAAAGGTCGCTGATCAGCTCTTTATCGTTGCGGTACAGGTTAATATGGTTATAATTTAATATCTTATTGATTACGTTGATGGTTGGGTTGAGGGATGCGAGCATGCTGTTAAGGGTTTCTTCGGTTTCGACTAAAAAGAAAATGTCGTTCTTGTTAATGCTCCTGATATTTTTGCGTTTTTGTCCGACGCTCCTGTTGATCGTTATAATATAATTTTGATAATAATCCACGATCCGGTGGCATATTTTAATGAAAAAATTGGATTGCTGCGTAGTTATAATTTCATATTTTCCGCTTACGAAATCATCCACCAGCTCATTCATGCAAAGGCCGATAGTCGCAATATAGGAGTCGTTCAGGATAACGGTAAATGGCGATGTTGCATATTTCTCCCCCTCCTTACTGGCGATCCTTAAAATAATTATCAGGTTGCCGTTCTGCATTTTAACCCTAGGGAGCTCAAAGGAATCAAAACTGTCATCTAATACATCGGCCGGAATGTTGAACAGCTCTTCGATCTTCCTTTTTTCATCCTCGGTAGGGTTGACGACGTTTATCCAGCTCATACGCGAAAAATCGCTGATTTGCGCCAATTTTTTCTGCTGTACCGTATTTTTATAAATATTAATCATAATTGCATCCTTAATTCTAATCTACGATCAACAGATACTAATATACTAATGGTACGAATGACACTAATAATACTAATCTGGATATTAAACATTCGTATTCATTCGTATCATTTGTATATATTCGTATATTGGTATCTTATATTTTTAATTTTTACCAGCTTC
>CAZAFZ010000116.1:0-3791 GCA_964484745.1 uncultured Gammaproteobacteria bacterium
TGCCGTCGTAGTGCCAGCCTTGTGCGGTCCAGTGATTGATGATCTTTTCCAGCTAAATGCAACGATAGTAAGAATCAAGAGATGTCTGGAAGGGTTGAATTGCTTAAGGCCGAAGCCGCCCAGAAAAAAGCTTCTGGCCGAAGATATGAGACAGGCCCTTGAGAAAATCCAAAACATTCTGATAGAAAAAGTCCAGAAGCCGGGAGAACCCGCACCGGCTAACCCCTAAGCTCATTGATCTTTAAATAAATGATCGACTGCTATACTGCAAGGCTTTTAAGTCTTGCTTTTTTAATGCAACGGGGTCAGGTCTTGGATTTTGAAAAATTCGAAGCCTCGCTTCAATGCCAGCGTCAGCCGGTCCGCTTAATTAACTAAACAATATTGAATTTATTGCATAAATTGGTAGAGCTCGGTTCGATCCTTCTGTCGGAAATTATCTTGCCATCATTTAGTTCTACGACCCGATGGGTCATTTCGGCAAACTCCTTTTCGTGGGTTACCATTATGATGGTCTGGCCCTCCCGGTTTAACTTTAGGAATATATTAAAGATTTCGCAGGCACGCATAGAATCCAGGCTTGCCGTAGGTTCATCGGCAAAAATTATTTTCGGCTTATGGGCAATGGCCCTTGCAATGCTTACTCTCTGCTGTTCCCCTCCGGAAAGCTGGCTTGGCAGATTAATCAGCTTTTTCCCCAAATCGACTTGTTCAAGCGCTTGTTTGGAGTACCGGTAAGCATCTTTTTTGCCATAACCCTGCATTTTAAGCGGAACAGCTACGTTTTCCCAGCTGTTGAGCTCAGGAAGCAGTGCATACTCCTGAAAAACAAATCCGAAATTATTAAGCCGGTAATCTGTTATTTTGGCGTCATTATAATATGTTATTTCATTATTGTCGATTGAAACAGTCCCTCCGTCCGGATATTCCAGCAAACTTAACAGATAAAGCAGGGTGCTTTTGCCGGCCCCCGATCTTCCTATTATTGCGACGAATTCTCCGCTTTCAACTTTGAGATCTATGCCGTTAATAATGGACTGTGCGACGTCCCCGATCATATATTTTTTTATCAGATTTCTGGTTTGTATCATATAATTATCTTCCCAATATTGAATCAAGCGTTTTTTTGCGGATTATCAATTTAGCGGGAATGTATCCTGCGACCAGAGTTGCCGAAAAAAGCAAGAATATCCTGAACAGCGTTCCGCTATAGGTAGCTACAAGTATCCCGTCGCTGAATGGAAAGTCTATCGGATTCTGGTCGAAATACGGCTTGATGGCTCCATAGAGCAGGCCCAGACCGATTAAAGAACCGACCAGGGAATAGAATAAGGATTGTATGAGATAGGAGATGGTTATGGCCCCTCCCTTTATTCCGATACCCTTCAGGATGCCGATATATTTCTTGCGGGTGATGGCATTTATGAAGATTACGATAAAGATCGTAACCGATGAAACGGCCAAGGCAATGCCTCCGATGAAATTTCCAAGTATCACGAAGGTGCCCGCCAGCTGCTTGAAAAATTCGCCCTGTGATTCATCCCAAGTCTGCACCAGCGCGCTTTTGTCAAGACTGCTTCTCGCAAGATCGTCTTTAACCTTGTAATAATCCGAACCCGGCCGAAGTTTGATGGCGATTTCGCTGGAGTCGTTGGAGGAGCGCGACACGATTCTCCTGAACCATCCTTCGTTCATATATATCCGGCCGTTAACGTCGGTGATCTTGCTCTTTAACACTCCTTTGATCGTCACTTCTCTTGGGTATCCGTTGATGGTCAGCCTGACCTTATCCCCGACTTGCGCATTTTGAAGCGCCTGTCCGATAATCGCACCAAGCGTGTATTTTTTAAGCAGGCTGCTGCCGACCAAAATCACGTCCTCATCCGTAAGATCGAGATATTCCCCTTCGACCACCAGGCTGGCAAGAGCGGTCGCCTCATTTTCGTTTTTCGGATCTATTCCGGCTATAACCGTGTTAATACTGTCGGTGGATTGGTTCGGGGCGGGTATTTTTTTATAATCGGCCTCTATTTTGGCTGCCGATAAATATCTTGGGCTGACAGCGCCTACCTCGGAAAGGTTAGCTGCTATCTTCAATATATTATTCGTTCCCCTGATATATTTTAGAAGAGGCTGAGGCTTGATCAGGATATCGCCTGAGTATTGTGCGCGGTAGGCCTTGCTTGATCCCTCCACTAAACCCAGCAAAATGCCGCTGACTACTACCAGATTGAGAAACGTCAGGGTCATAATAAAAATTATCAGACCGGTTGTCCATGGAGTGCTTCTTATTATCTGCCGAATAGCTAAAAAAAATCCAACTTTAATTGGATTTGGATCCATAAAAATAGCTTAATTGCTTTAAATAGTAAATAAAACCGGCTAATCGGTCAAGGCTTTGCCGTTTTATTACGCGATACCATAGCCGCTGCCAAGTCTTCAGCTAATATCTCAACATTCTTTCCTGTTGCCAAAATCTTTCATGCAAGCAAAAACCGCCATGTAAAAAAGGCGGTTTTTGACATTTGCCTTATTATTCAGCTGTATGCGCTACATGATCCGCCACTGCTCCGGGATAGGTGTGAGCGAGTCCGCTGACAGCTTTGCCGAATTCATAGCCTGATAATCCGTGGGCTGCCGGCATTCCCGATATGACCAGTAAAAGAATGAGAATGAAGATTTTCATAGTTTTATTAATAATTAATTAATGCATTATGGATAGGGCTTTTTATGCCCGAAGCTTTTTATTGCTGATTTTGTCCTAAACAAGAAGCTTAAAATATAAGTATTTGATTCCTAATTATTTACCATGCTTATAAAATTTAGAGTAAATTTTTCAGTATGTCAATATAATATTCTGCATCAATTAATGTATTTTAGAACTGTTATCCACACCTAGAAAAGCGTCAAAGCTTAGCAGGGCGGCCTTATATTCTTTGGAAAATGAAAATTCGGCTCAGATAACCGGATCAGGTCACTTCGACAGGCTCAGTGCATGCTTGAACTATAATTTATTGATCACAAATCAAGATTGACCCCGTGTTTTATTATAATTTGACCAGGGCTTGCTTTCATGATAATTCAAAAAGCAAGAATTGACCCCATTATGGGAATAATATAGAATTATTATAACGGCTGAGCCTTTAAATAAGTCGCAGCCACAATTATTGGAAAAGGGGGCATTATGGCTCAAAGTGATGCCGCAGTAGAGGCTCCGGTAGAGGTTGATAAAATATTGGTTTATGAGTTCTATTGTATGAAATGCGACCAGCCCTGGGAAAAGGGGCAAGAGAAATGCAAGTGCGGATGTACAAAAATGAAAAATTATCTGGTACAATAAACAGCCAGGAAGAGCCGCCAATAACTTTCCAGATGAGGGAGCTAAAAAATAGCCCCTCTTTTTAATTAGGTAAAAAATTTAAATTGTTGTTAACATTGCAGCAAAGGGGTTTACACTTTTGGAGGCTGAAATATAATAAATAAATCATTATTTATTATATTATTAGCCGATATGAATCAATTTGACCCCCGATATATGCAATTATTGGTTTCCAAGTTGGAAAATATCATTCATAAAAGACGAACCGCGGTATCTGTGGCCAGGGAGTTGAACCTGTCCAGGCAAACCGTGCACAAGCACCTATCTCGCTTCCGGCGCTTCGGAGAGGATGGCCTCAGGCAGATGCAGGCCAGGAAAAGAAGCGGCCCTGCGCACAACAAAACGCCGGAAGTGCTGGAGCGTTGCGTTATTGAATTGGCCCAACGATATTTTGCCGACGGAGCGGAAACAT
>CAZAFZ010000117.1:0-3770 GCA_964484745.1 uncultured Gammaproteobacteria bacterium
AGGATTACGGATACTATTTCAAGGTGAATGACAGCCAAGATCTCAAATTAAAATTACCGCATGTTTTGCATGAAAAAGAAGAATCCGGCAGGTTTGCCGATAAAGCGCTGACCAGGATTCTGGATGAATATGATTGGGAAAAAATTACGGAAAACGTGATTAAAATCTATAGAAGCGTATTATATCCGCAAGACGCATTCTAATCTCATCAAAACGTGTAAAAGTACTCATAAAAAGAAGGGCAGGGCAACCTGCCTTTCTTTTGATTAGGTATTTTGTTTACAGATTATCCTGCTTTTTGATAGAATAAACACATGGAATTGGAAATCAATACAATCAAAGACGATAATACCAAAGTCCAGGTTGTTTTGCGCGAAAAGGGCAGGCTAATATTGGAAAAGGAAGTTTTTGCCCGGATGATGCAATCAGAAAAATTATTGCCCCTAATTGAGCGAGCCATAAGAGAAAGCCATAAAAAAATACAGGAACTTTCCATGATCAAAGTGCAGCACTCAGGTGGAAGCTTTACTTCGCTGAGAATTGGCATCGCAACCGCTAATGCCCTTGGTTTTGCACTGGGAATACCCGTTAAACCCTTGCAGACGTCAAAAAATAAAAATAATATATTAATAGTAAATAATAGAACATTGATTTTGCCGGCATATAGCGGAAAACCAAACATAACTAAATCAAAAATAAAGAAATAATTTGCATTGAACAATTATATTTTTGACAGGATGTTTTGCGAGAGCAAACAATCTATAGAAATGCAGATAATCAAATACTGATCTGATTGCAGGCATTTTCAAAGACTTATCAGAAACAAGCGAGTTTGCTTGTTTTTATTGTGGATTAACTGTTGAAAAAGATGTTAATTATTAAAAAAATAAATTATTGATATGTTGAAAAAGAGTAAAGTATATAAATTTATGGACGGAAAAAAAATGTTTGTAAACAAAAAAATATTAAATATTAGATAAATTATAAAAAATTGCAGTGATTGACATTTGGCAAGAAATGGTATATGATAAAAACATAATGGTGAAAAGTGGTGAAAAGTGGTGAAAAATAAACAACAAAAAATACCCATGCTTGTCGTGCCATAAAATTCAATCAGTTTATGTTTATTGGGGAATATAACCATTCAGTTGACCCGAAGGGCAGATTAGCTATACCTGCTAAATTTCGTATTTTGCTCAAGAAGGGAGCAGTGGTAAGCAGAGGCCTGGATGATTGCCTTGTCATTTATCCAAAGGATGTTTGGGAAAAACTAGGCAATAAGCTATCCAGCATGCCCTTGAGCAAGGCCGATAACCGTTCGTTTGCCAGATTTTTGCTGGCCGGAGCGATGGAAGTCGCTTTTGATTCCCAGGGACGCATAATGCTGCCTGAATATTTAAGAAAATTCGCGCACATAAAAAAAAATGCAGTGATTGCCGGTTTATATGACCGCCTGGAGGTCTGGGACGAACTTAAATGGAACGAATACCGGTCCAACACCGAAAAGAACAGCAACCGCATAGCTGAAGCCTTGGGTGAATTGGGGATTTAGTCCATTAGTCTGTTGGTATTGTTCATTGATGTAACAAACTAGCTATACCGAGATATGGAACATTATCATGTGCCAGTAATGCTTAATGAAGTTCTGGAGTATTTGAAACCGGCCCCCGGCATGAAATATATCGATTGCACTTTGGGCGGTGGAGGCTATGCTCTGGCTATTTCCAAGGCCGTGGGCAGTCAAGGACTGGTGCTCGGCATCGATCAGGATAAAAAAGCGATTGAATACTTCACGGAAATAATAAAAAAACAAAAAATAATAAACATAAAAACGCACCATGGCAATTTTAAAAATTTACAATCGATCGTGCAAGAAGCTGATGGCCTTAAAAATATTAAATATAACGGCATTGTATTTGATCTGGGCATATCATCAGCTCAACTCGAGGATCGGAATAGAGGAATTTCTTTTAAACTGGATGAAGCTCCGCTCGTAATGGATTTCGATTCCGTCGGGGCTGATGAGAGCCGCACGGTAGAAATACTGAATAATTCCACGGAAAAAGAGCTAGCGGATATTTTTTATAAATACGGAGAAGAAAAATATTCACGCCAGATCGCCAGGGAACTGGTAAAACAAAGAACAAAAACAAAGACAAAAATAAAAAAAGTCGGCCAGCTGCTTGAGATACTAACTAAAGCGATGCCTGCCGGTTGCCGCAGTAAAGGGAAAATACATTTTGCCACGAAAATATTCCAAGCCTTAAGGATCGCCACCAATGATGAATTGAAAAATCTACAACTTGCGCTTGAAGCGTCCCTGCAAGTGCTGAAGAGGGAAGCAAGAATAGTCGTTATATCCTATCATAGCCTTGAAGACAGGATCGTTAAGCAGTTTTTCAAGAAAGAATCGTCAGAGTGCGTTTGCCCGCCTGAAAAATTCATTTGCGATTGCGGGCATAAAAAAATATTAAATATTATCACCAAGAAAGTCGTCCGGCCGGGCCCAGCGGAGATCAGCAAAAACCCCCGCGCCAGAAGCGCCAAGCTTCGGGCAGCCGAAGTAATCATTTAATCCTATATGGCAGATAAAACAAAAAGCAAAAATAAAAGAAAATTTTTCGGCGGATCATATCTGCCTGTATTCAATAAATTGCTTATAGCAGCTGTTATCGGCTGTTTCGCCGGCTATCTGATCAGCATGAACTGCCTTGCTATCCGCGGATTTGAACTGAAGGAAAAAAGAGTGCTTTTGACGGCGAAGTACAAGGAGAATGAAAAATTGGAAATTGACATAATGAATCTGGAATCCTATAAAGAACTGGATAAGCGCATCGCCGGTTTCGGATTCGTCAAAGTTAATAACCTGGATTTGATTTTTGCACGCGACAACTTAGCCAAAAAATAAGCCCGTTGAATATGATAACATATCATCGACATGATTCTTATCAGGAAAAATAAAAACAAAAACAAAAGCAGACAAAAAAATAATCGCCCATATTTTATAATCGCGATTATTTTTTTGTTTACTTGCGCCGTTGCCGCAAAATTGTTCCTCCTGCAGTACCGCGATTACGGCCATTATATAACCTTGGCGGCCCAGCAGCATAACGTTGCAAGCGATATTGAGCCGAAAAGGGGCAAAATTCTGATCCAAGACAGCCCGACCGGAAAGGATAACGAGCTTTATCCGATCGCGACCAATAAAGATTTCGGGCTGGTTTACGCTATCCCGAGCCTGATCAAGCACGAAGAAGTTGAGGGGTTGGCGGAAAAGTTATATATTATATTGGATGAAGAGTGGGTCAATAATCTGTATAAGCCTTCGCCGCAGGAAGCTTCCAGCACGCCGGAAACGGAAGACGAGGAGGCTGACAGCAACAAAATCCTAACCTATGAGCAAAAGATCGAACTTAAAAAATCCGAGATTATCGGCGGCTATAAAGCCATTTTGTCAAAACCGAACGATCCATACGAGCCGATTGCCAAAAAAGTAGATGGCGAAACCCTGCAAAAAATCAAGGAAATCGGCCATCCCGGCATTGCCTACGAAATGAAGGCTTATAGATATTATCCGGAAAACGAATTTGCCGGCCACATTCTGGGGTTTGTGGCATATTCGGGCGACGAATCCCAGGGTAAATACGGGTTGGAAGGATTTTTTAATGATGAGCTTCGTGGCTCATCGGGTTCGGTGCAGGCGGCGCGAGATGCCAAGGGGGACGTAATTATAGTGGAAGACCGGGTATACGATAAGCCGTTGAATGGGA
>CAZAFZ010000118.1:0-3742 GCA_964484745.1 uncultured Gammaproteobacteria bacterium
GGTCGGACCGCTAAAAATATAAAAATTTCATAAAAATTTTAAAAATATTAAATATTACCAATAATATTATTGGTTTGATGGAATGATTTTGCATCCTGCTATTTAACCGGCTTCATAAATGCCATTACAATCAGATAAACAGCAGACAGGCCGACCAAATCATAAACGAGGCGGGATATTAGCGACATATTGCCGAAAATCACGGCAACCAGGTCGAAATCGAAAAAGCCGACCAATCCCCAGTTCAAGCCTCCGATTGAGAGCAAGGCAAAAGCGGACCAATCCAAAGCACTCATATTTTTCATATAGATCACCCCCTTTCGGCTTGCGGAATTAATTCAGCAAAAATTTAACATTTTAATAATTGTTTGTAAATAGCTAAGGCCGGCCAAATTTGGCCGGCCTTTTTGACTTTTATATTTCTTCAGCAATTTTCTCCGGAAAATCGGCATCCGGTCGAATGGTTCAGTTTCTGGGGCCAGGAAAGCATGCCCGGGGAGCGTTCAAAATTTTAACCGCCAAAGCTATCGCAACAGGGGCGGATCAAGACTGACGGCTGTTTTTCAAGTTTTTGATCGGCTTTATTTTTCTGCCATTGTAATGCTTTCTGGTTTAAAATATGTTTATTTTACAAAGCTACAAGCTACGTCTTTGATTAAAGTTCATCAGATTACAAACTTTGACGTATTTTTTCTGTAATTGCAGGTTATGATACAAAGCTATCTTTTTGTGGTATAATATTAATTAATATTGGAATAACTATGCAATTCTATATTTCTTATATTGGACTAATCAACGGAATAATCTCATTGATTATCGGATTTTTCATTTTAGCCAAGGATTACGGTAAAAAAAGCAATCGTTATTTTTTCGGCCTTTCCGTGCTTTCAGCTATCTACGGCATCTCGTTTTGGCTCTGGCTTTCGCAAAGTACGGGACAGGCGGCCTTGATTTGGATCAAGCTTTTTTTGATCGCCCTGATAGTCCAGCCGATCGTTTATTTAAGGCTAATTTCCAAAATCCTAAATTTAAGGACCAATCGCGCCCAGATTATTTTTTCCCTCGCTTCAATATATTATATCTTGCTTATCCTGATCGACCTGTTTGCCGGCAATTTGGGTTCGATTTCTGAATTCAGCTATTGGCCGTCCTTCAAATTAACATTTGCCGTCTTTGTATCGACACATGCCGTCGGATTGACCGCCTATATTTATTATCTGCTGGCAGAGAATTATTTCAACGAACTGAATCTTTCCAAACTGCAGACCAGATATTTGCTGGTTGCGACTTTACTGGCATTTTTGGGCTGGTACAGCCATTTGTTCCTTTGGTTCAATATTGCCGTTTTGCCTTTCGGCAATTTATTCTCATGCTTATATTTGGTGATTTTGGCTTACCTTTTAGCCAAGGAGCGCCTGATGGATTTGCGTCTGATCATGAGCAAAATCTACGTTTATTCGGTCTTACTGTTCATTGTTTATCTTTTCTATTGGGCTTTTTATTTCGTGGATACCAGCGTCCGCGCCCATGATCAGCTGATCACGATCGCGGCCAGGATCGTCTTCGCACTGCTTTTTTTGATGTTTTTCCTGCCTTTTATCAGGATTGTGCAAAAAACAGGCGATTATCTGTTTTTTAAAGGCTATAATCCTGAAAATATCATTAAGGATGTGCTTATCAAATTCACCAGCGTGATCGATGTCAATGAATTGTTGGATGTGCTGGCGGTGGAATTCAATAAGGCCATCGGTACAAACAGGGTCGGGTTCCTGATTTTTGATATCGGCAAGAACGATGAAGTTGCAGGCTTCAAATATAATCCCTCCATCAATCTTTCCTTCCTGTTCCATCCCAGCGAACGCCTGCTCAATAAAATCCGCAGCGAGAAGAAAATCATCATCCGCAGCGAATTGGACGAAGGCGACGCGGACATTGCCAAGGAAATGGATTTCCACCATGTCAATAACATTTCGCCCTTGATCTTCAAGGATAGCGTCATCGGGCTGATGGTCATCAACGACAAGGTCAGCGGCGAAAGCTTTACGCAGGAAGAGATCGAATTCATCGAAGTCATAGGCAAGCAGGCATCGGTTGCAATCGTAAACGCGATGCTGCACAAGGAGGTGGAAGATTTGAATGAACAGCTGAAAGCGCGCTATAAAAGCCAGACAAGCGCCCTGAAGGAGCAAAGCGAAGACCTGCAGGAATTTTTCAAGATTTCTTCCTTCAAAGTAAAGGAACAGCTGTCGGCTATCAAGGAAATATTAAAAGGCGAAATAGCCAAATCAAAAAAAACCAAAACAATGCTTAGCGAACCTTACCTGAAAGTCCTTAAAACAGCGGATATCATTAATGACATTATCAAGGCCAGCGAGATGGGCGCCGGAGGATTTGAGCTGTCATTTGAAAAAGTCGATTTAAATAAAATCCTCCGGCAGGTATATAACGACAGATTGACCGCCGCCAAGCTTAAAAACCTGAAATTCAAACTTGTTATGCCCGAAAAGCCGCCTCCGAAAATCTTGGGAAACTCGGAATATCTGGAACAGGTGATAACCAGCCTGGTCAATAACGCTATCCGCTATACGGAGAAGGGCGCAGTCGAGCTTTCTTTGGGATTTGACAGCTCCAATATCACTATCCGCGTTAAAGATTCCGGAATCGGCATCCGCAAAAAAGATGCCGATGCGCTGTTCCAAAGGTTCAAACGCGGTTCAAACGCGGTTGCCGCCCATCCCGATGGATCCGGCCTCGGGCTTTTTATCGCTAAAAAGATCATTGATGCCCATCAAGGCGCCAGCATCTATCTGGAAGAATCGGCCCCCAACAAAGGTGCGGTTTTTGCCGTTAGTTTTAAGATTTAAAGGGAAACCAGGCCTGCCGCTCAGGCCGCTTGATTAACTTTCGATTTTGCAATAAATCATATCAGCGCAGCGGGCATCGCAATTTCGCTGCCCAGCCGGAAGATGATAACCGGAGCTACCGGCTTGTTCGCGCTCAATCTGCCGGCAGTATTTTCGCGGAAAGGATAGCATTTTCCTTATCAGGCTTGCCTAAAGCCAAAAAAACTATCTGAAAGAAAACCATGGCCGAAGAAAAAAATATGAAAAGGAAAGATAGAAGGATCAGCCAAAACTAAAAAACGACCGGATTGCTTAAAGAAAAAAAATGACGATTTTTCACAACAAAAAAAGCCCTATCGCTTTTAATAGGGCTAATTGTTAAAGGATTCTTTAAAAAAGTACAAGTTACGGATCAGGGCATTAGGCTGAGTAGCAAGCAATTCGCCGACAGTCAATGAACCATCGGCGTATTTCTTGTTATTCGGACCGTTAAACCCCAGGATATTGTTGGTAAAGAAAAACTGTTCGGTTTTTTGCAGTGAAGCAAGAAAGCCGTCCGGATTTTTTATGACGGCATTGATCAGCGCCAGCTTGCGGAACAGATTTTGTCCGTTGGCAATAAATTCCTGCCCGGGGACATAAAATAGAATTTTGGCATGTTTTTCAATTTCATCGTCCTTAAGCGTTTCCAAGATATAAACCAGGATCCGCCGCTTGCATTCCATATAAACCGTTAAATCAATTCTTTTGTCCAGCATATCCCTGAGCAATGCCATAATTTGCGGCAGCAGCCGCTTAAAAAAATTTAAATGTTCGGTTTTTTCCGGTTCCGGAATTTTCAGAATTCGGCCGAAAGCTATCCTGTCATTAATCAGATTTTTATAAATTTCTTCGGGATC
>CAZAFZ010000119.1:0-3608 GCA_964484745.1 uncultured Gammaproteobacteria bacterium
CGGGGGCTTTAAATTCATCGAAACAGCCCACATCAAGGATATCTTGGCATTTTTAAAGATCATGTATAATCCGCTGGATACGGTCAGCTGGCTGAGGGCGCTGCTTTTATTTCCTGGCGTCGGACCGAAAAGCGCGCAGGAAATGATCGCCGGATTTGCGTCCTCCCTTCGCAATTTTGAACTGCCCTCCCATCTTATAGGCAAAGAGCCAGCCAAGCAGCTGAAGCCGATGTTAGCCTTGATAGCAAAAACGCCGGACGCCAAAAATCCTGTCGCCCGCAGAATCGAACAGCTGATGAAAATCTACCAACCGCTTTTGGAAAAAAAATACGATGACCACCATAAGCGCGCTAGCGACATAAATTCGCTGATCAGGATCGCCGAAAAATACGAAGATCTTGAAAAATTTTTGACCGACCTTACCCTCGAGCCTCTCGAAACATCCCGGTCCGAAGCGCTGCCGGAAGGAAGCGATAGCGAAAAGTTGATCCTGTCAACGATCCACAGCGCCAAGGGGCTGGAATGGGACAGCGTGTTCATACTGTTCGCCAATGACGGATTCATACCTTCGGCCAGATCGCTGGATTCTGCAGATGATATCGAAGAGGAGCGCCGCCTTTTGTATGTTGCTGTCACGAGGGCAAAAAACAATTTATTCGTCATCAAGCCCAATCTTCAATATGCGGGCAGAAGCTATTTTGACGAAACGTATTGGGGGCTTTCCAAAATTTCCAGATTTCTCGGAACCGACAGGATTTTGGAAGAATGTTTTGAACATTACACTTTAGTTGATGATGAAAAAGAAAATGGAGAAATCGAATACATCGAAAACATTTTTGATTGAAATTCCCTAATTTCCGGTTTTTTAGCGGTCGGACCGCTAAATATATATTTATTTCATAAAACTTCAAATTTTATTTTAAACTAAGATTTGTTCTAATAATGCATAATTCAGCAACGCAAGTACCTATGCTTAGAATTTTTTTCTTAATATTAGTTATTTCGTATCTAGCATTCTGCCAGCTAAATCCAGCATCCGCTTCATCGCATAGCGGTAAAATATACCTTCAGGTGCAGGCGAACGGAGAAGCCTGGTATGTCAATCCGGCGGACGGCAAACGGCATTATCTCGGGCGTCCCGACGATGCCTTCATGGTGATGCGCGAATTTTCCCTGGGGATATCTAATGCGGATTTCGAGGCCGCGCACGAAGCGACGCCGCAAAGGCTGCTGGGGCGTATTCTGCTGAAAGTCCATGATCATGGCAAGGCTTATTATCTTGATCCGCGGAACGGTTTTTTTTATTATTTGGGGCTTCCGTCTGATGCTTTCAATATAATGCGCTCCAGGGGAATCGGCATCACCAATTCAGAACTCTACAAGATACCGGCTTCCGTTTCTAATTTACCGCCTGCCAACGACAACCAAAGCTACGGCAGCGAACCGGCCGATACCCGCGGATCGGTGAATATTGCAGAATTGGAAAACCTGATCCACAAGAAAGTAAATGCCAAAAGATCTGAAAAAGGCCTTTTAAATCTGGCCTGGGATACAGAATTAGCGGCAATCGCCAGGGAACACAGTACCGACATGTCTTTTAATTCCTATTTTTCCAATACCGATTCGTCCGGCTGCAGCACGGCCTGCAGAATGGATAAGGAGCATTATCTTTATAAAAAAGTAGCCGAGAGCATTGCGACCGGCTATACCTATCGTTTCAAATATACCGACGGCACTTACGGCGGCTTCAGGACGGTTGATGAAATCGCCGACGCATTTGTCGATATTTGGGTGAAAAATAATTTTATTTTCAATAATTTCTACGAAAATCAAGGTATCGGCGCGGCGATCGACGCTAATGATAAAATCTATCTGACCAATAACCTTTCGGATCCATTGGTTACTTTTGACGAGCAGTATGAACTGAAGAGTTTTTTGAACACGATAATCGATCCTGCAGACAACGCTATGGATAAAATTTTGAAAATCCACGATTGGATCACCGATAATGTCTCCTACGATATAGCCAATTATCTGGCCGATACCGTTCCGGATGAGGATTTTGAACCGTATCCGACGTATGCCAACCGGAAAGGCGTATGCCAAGGATATGCCGATCTAATGCGGGTACTTTTGAAATTATCAGGCATAGAAAGCGAAAAAGTCTCCGGCCAGTCGGACGGAATGAACGGCTATGCAAGCCACGCCTGGCTGAAGGTTGCGCAAAACCAGGAAGAGTTGTATATTGATGTCACATGGGATTCAGGCCATATCCTAAACAGTTCCTTTGTAAAAAGCCCGAGCCATACCTATTATTTGATACCGAAAACCTGCATCGCAGTCGACCATAGCGAGGAAGGAGAAGCGCCTAAAACTGCCAGCGAACAAAAAGCTTATGTTAATTCCAATGCATCGGTATTCAATGAAAAGTGCCCGGCATTGAAAGAAAGAATACTAAGCAAATAAATTATTCGTTTGCATATTTGCAAGAACCCTAAATTCTCAGGCTTGATTATTTGCAATATTTATCTTATTAATTCGCATAAGCTATGCCAAACATTAAAATCTATTCCACTCCGCATTGTCCCTACTGCCTGATCGCCAAAAATTATTTTCAAAAATTGGGCCTGCAATACGATGAAATCAACGTGGAAGGCGATCAGGAGGCTCAAAATAAAGTTTTTGAAATTTCAAACCAGCATGAGGTGCCGATTTTCGAAATCAACGGAGAAATTATCGTAGGATTCAAGAAAGCGAAGATAGACGAATTGCTTGGCGCCAAGTAAACATAAATTAATATATAATACCAAGTGCGCATATAGACGAATGATCAAACGAATGCCTATAATATTAGTTTATATGCATATTTATTCGTATAATTAGAATATTCGTATCCGTCATAATTCATCAACTATGGACATTTATGATGTTGCAATCATAGGCCTTGGACCGGCCGGCGTAACGGCGGCGGTTTATGCCGGCAGAAAGAAATTGAAAGCCGTAATTATCGGCGAAAGCATCGGCGGCCAATCGGTTGTTTCGCGAAAAATAGAAAATTGGATCGGTATTCCGGAGCTGTCCGGTGCTGATATGGCCATGCGGCTGTACGACCATTTGGATATGGTCAAGGGCCAGGTCGATATTATTGACGGCTTCAAGGTGGACAAGATAGACCCTTTTGCCGATGAAGGCAAGCCAGCTTTTAAAATTATCTACGGCAATAAGGAAATAAGCGCCAGAACCGTTTTGATCGCCAGCGGCAGCCGGCGCAGGAAACTGCAGATTCCGAACGAGGATAAGTTCGCCGGCAACGGGGTGTTTTACTGTTCGATTTGCGATGCGCCGCTGATGCAGGATAAAACGGCTGCCGTGATCGGAGGTGGCAATGCCGGCGTTGAGGCAGTCAACGATTTATTGCATTATGCCGATAAAATATATCTTCTGGAAATCATGGATGAATTAAGGGGGGACAAAGTGACTTGCGGAAAAGTTTTAGCCCATAAGCATGTGGAATTGATCCTTAACGCCAAGACAGTCGAGATTAAGGGGGGCCGGGATGTCGAAGCTGTAGTTTACGAAGATTTGAAAACTGGGCTGCGCCATGAATT
>CAZAFZ010000120.1:0-3587 GCA_964484745.1 uncultured Gammaproteobacteria bacterium
TCTGACCTTTTTTTCGATTGTTACTTCTATATTCCCGCCTTCCGGGGTATACTTTATCGAATTGGAAAGGATATTCTGGAAGATGATTTTCATCAGATTGGGATCGGCGCTGAATTCGGGTATTTCGTCATAATGGCGCGTTATATTCAGCTGCTTCTTCTTCATCAGCGGGGGCAGCTCTTCAAGAACCGTATCGGCGATTTTCCGGATATCGGTCGTCTCCGGCTCTATCGAGAAAGTGCCCAAATCAATGCGCGAGACGTTTAAAAGAGCATTGACCAGAACTACCATTCTTTTAGTGCTGCGATAGATAGTTTCCAGGTACTTCCTCTGCTCTTTGTTCAATTCCCCCGCATCACCGGTCAACAGCATTTCGCTGTACCAGCTGATGGCAGAAAGCGGCGTGCATAGCTGGTGGGAAGCCAGCGATACGAAATCAGTTTTTGCCGATTCTATGTTCCTGGTCTGTTTCGCCGTATCGACTATGTCGCGGTTGATCAGATAGATCAATATTGACGCAATAACCATTATGATGGGTATGGGAGACAAGATGATATTTTTGGTCAGCCGCAAATAAAAAAAAATCGAGTAGATCAAAAAAACAAGTACAATAATTCCCAGAATGTAATTCAGGTTAAAATTTGAATTGCTTGTTCGCATGGCTGTTAGCAATATTATTAGCTTATATCTATTATAGCATTATACCGGATAAATCAAAATTACCCTGTTGGGCGGGTAAGGCGGATAAGCTTGATCATTGCAGTTTATTCGGGCTAAAAGCATGATAAAAAATTTTTCTTCCACAAAAATATTGAATAAAAAAACGATTTGGATGAAAAACAGCCCGTAAGCATTGCTGCGGAATATGCCGGTGTTTTACGGCGGCATTCCGCATATTTCAAGCATATTATGCCGATAGAATAACCTGCAAGCCGCGCTTAGTCTTTTACAGCTTGGATCACAAGCCGCTCTCAAATTTATAATTTAATATTCAATACGTTAAATTCAGCTAAGCATTAATCAGCAGCATGCTTGATGCCTAATAAGCGTTGATCAACGGAATTTTTTGAGGATTACCCGGTCGGGGCGCATGATATGCCCGCCAGGCAGTTAATAGCTATTATTGAGGAGAGGATAATATGGATATGGATTTTGCTTCAACTTGATTGACATCGTTCAAGTAGTACCCCCGAACAAGATCTATGGCCAAAGTATCGCCGGGCTTAACTTCGCTTAGCATAAATGCCTCGTCGTGCCGTTCGGCGCCATCGCTGTTAAAGCTTTTTTTCAAGGTTTTGTCGGTTATTATTACCTTCATCTCCTTTTTTTCAGCGCTTAAAAGGATTTTGGGAGCGAAAGCGTCCACTTCAAGATATCCGGTTCCGATTGACTTGACTATAGCATTCATTGAAAGCGCAAGCGAAAGAATTTTTGGGTCCATCAAATTATTTTCGGCAGCCTCGGTTTTCGGCTGTAAAGGCGCGGCCGGCGAATCCGCGGCGAGATCAGAATTTTGAAGCTGCGCCCCTGTCCGGACCTCCTTGATAATTTCCGGAATAAAATAATATTTCAGCGCAATAAGGGTTAAAGCCATGATTGCAAAAAAACCGATGCCGCTAATCAATACCAGTTTGTAAGATTTGATTTCCATATATTTGAGCTTATTTCAATGTTTAAAGGTCTTCATTCAGCTATCGCCTCATGCAGATTATCGCTAGGGGACATATGCGCTGTCAGAATCGCAAGGGAAATAAACGTTGGTGCCCCCCCAAGAATTTCCCTGAGTAGCTGTGAAATTAGCTATTTGCCCGCCGCCCGTGCCGCAGTTTCGCCATACCTGGAAATTTGCAGGATTGATACCAGATATCCAAAACCAGCAGATGCAGCGGGTCCTGGGTCCGGAACCTGAGCTTAAACACGTTCCCGCGCTGGTGCAAAAATCATCTGCTTTGACCTGGCCTGCCACATCAAGCTTCTGCATTGGATCATCCGTCCCGATGCCGACGTTCCCATCGTTGCGGAAAACGGCGATATTGTTCCAGTCTGTCGAAATGCTGGCATAGCGTCCCGGCGTGGAAGGAGTATAGATTCTTAAAGTGTCCATAGTTTCTGAATATTCGCCGATGGATATGGTTTTACTGCCTTCCTCGATGCCTATCAGCTTGCTGACCTCGAGGTTCAAGTTGTTTCCCATAATGAATTTACCGTTGTCCAGCACGATATCGCCCGGCAATCCTCCTGATCCGCCTGCGCCGGATAGGCACTGGGTCGGGTCCGAATTCAGGCAGAAATCGTCGGCTTGAGCCGTGCCTGCGACCTTGAGCTTGGAGTCCGGCTCGGACGCGCCGATGCCGACATTGCCGTTTTTAAGGATAGTAAAAAACATTTCTTCAGTATGCCAGCAATAGGGTAAGTTGTCCTCATAGCGCCATATACCGAAAGAGCCGTTGGAAGGCTGTTCATTTTCGTTGGCTAGTCGGCCGAGAATCCAGACATCATTTATCGAACCGTCTACGTTATCAATCTCGGCAAGGTCAACATGGGAAGAGCAGCCCGAATACAGTTCGCTATACAACGTCAAGCCGGCATCGGCGGCTTCGATGCTCAATTGGGGGGGGAGCGCCATGAACTCCGTGATATTCAGGTCATTTTCAAGAATATGCAGCTTTTGCTGCGGAACATCCGTCCCGATGCCGACATTCCCATTATCGTCCTCATAGATGCTGGAACCCATCAGCACGTTTGCGGAACTCCATCTGGCAAGATGATTGGGGATGCCTGATCCTTCCACGAAGCCTGTTCCGCCGGAAACCGTACTCAGGCATACTCCGGATTCCGTGCAAAAATCATAAGCGTTTACGTCTCCGATCACATGCAGGGTATGCTGGGGAGTTGACGTGCCGATCCCGATATTGCCGTTATTCTGGATTACAAATCTAGCCTCCCCGAATTCGCTGCCTACCGGCTTCCAGATGAATTGGGTTGTTCCGAGAGGATCGGGAAAACGGTTGGTAAATCCAAAACTTCCATCCGTGCCGCCGTCGAACATTATGTCGTTGCCGTCTTCTCTGTTGGGAAATATCTCGAAATAACCCCAATCGTGCCCGCCAGGCATTATGTCCAGGATATAATCCGACTCTATCCTCAAAGCAGCCTGATTCGGGGCGGTATTGATCCCTATCTCGCCGTTTGCATTGACGATGAACGAATTCGGGCTTGCCGGAGAGGAGATGGCCAGCAGATTTCCGGCAGATCCGCTGACAGCCAGTTTTGACGCCGGAGCTATGGTTCCGATGCCGACATTGCCGGAAGAAAGCACGGTCAGGTATTCGCTGCCGGCCGAATCCCTTACCCGGAAAGCTTGGTCGCCTGCCGTATCGCCCAGCCTGGCCACGATGCCGTAGTTTTCCTGCAGGATATTCCCGCTATTTGAATTGAAAGTGTAGGAATCGGCTCTGGCATCGCCGGCGACATGCAGTTTCGCTTCCGGTGCGACAGTGTCGATGCCGACGTTGCCGGAGAGCGTACTGTACATATCGACCATGGTTGAGGTTGCCCAGAGGGTTCCTCCGGATCCTAATCCGGAG
>CAZAFZ010000121.1:0-3584 GCA_964484745.1 uncultured Gammaproteobacteria bacterium
AGAACAATGCCGTTCCTTCCGACGGCGATCTCCTGACCGCTTCCTCGAGCGCCGACCCGACCCATTTGGACCATACTAATTACCCCCAGACATATGAGGAACTCAGTAATTTCACTTCCACCACTTCCATTCCCTACGGCAGCGACGGCCTTTGGGATTTCGCCCTGACCGACAATACCGCCCCGCAGAACACCACCTACTGCTTTAAGGCCGTCAAAGCCGACGGTACTGACATCGACGGCTATGATTATTACCCCGAAATAACTACCTACAATCCGCCGATAACCTATGACCAGTCCGCCTACCGGTTCTTCGCCAATAGCGGCACCGTGCAGGTTGATGCTCCGCTGACCTCCGCTCAGGACCAGGGTGTGACTTTGACGACCGGCTCGCAGGAGTTCCGCTTAAGGATGCTCCTTCATGTCGGCGACCAGAATTTGACCGAGGGGCTCGAGAATTTCAAGCTGCGCTACGCGGCCAAAGGTGCGGATTGCGCCAGCGCCAGCTATGCCGACGTTACCGGAGCCAGCCCGATCGCTTTCAAGGGCAATGCTACCCCGGCCGACGGCGATTTGATGACAGCCTCGACGACAGGCGATCCGACGCATTCCGGGCATACCAACATACCGCAGACCTATGAAGAAGCCAACAGCTTCACGGCCACCTCTACGGTCACGGCCGGCCAGGACGGCATCTGGGACTTTTCGCTCTATGACAACGGCGCGGCCGCATCGACCACTTACTGCCTTAAGATAACCAAATCAGACAATTCCGACTTGGATAATTATTCGGTTTACCCCGAAGTGATCACTGCCGGCCAGGTTTACGATTTATCCGCTTACCGCTTTTTCGGAAATGACGACTCGACGTCGATAGGAACAGCCCTGACCGCAGCCCAGGACCAGGCAGGTAGCCTTACCGCCGGCGGCCAGGAATTCCGTTTGCGCCTCCTTATTCATATTAGCGAAAAACAGCTCTCCGAAGGCGGGCAGTCTTTCAAGCTCCAATATGCCCAAAAAAGCGGGACCTGCGCCGCTTCCAGCTACGCCGACGTTACCGGCGCTACGGCCATTGCCTTCAAGGACAATGAGGCCCCGGCCGACGGCGACCTCCTGACCGCTTCCTCGAGCGCCGACCCGACCAATTTAGGCTATACCATAGTCGGCCAAACATACGAAGAGGCCAATAATTTCACCTCCACCTCCACCATCGCAGCCGGCCAGGACGGCCTCTGGGATTTTTCGCTCTATGATAACGGCGCCATTGCCTCGACCTCCTACTGCTTCAAAGTAGTTAAATCCGACGGATCGGACATTGACTATGGCCAATATCCGGAGATTGAAACGGCGCCCCTTACTTTTGAACAGTCCGGCTACCGTGTATTTCAAAATGATAATTCGACCCAGGTCGGCACTGCTTTGACTGCAGCGCAAAACCAAAGCGCGGCTCTTACTTCAACCGGCCAGGAATTCAGGGTCAGGCTGCTCCTCCATGCCAATAATGTATTGGCTACCGGCACAGTGCAATTCAAGCTGAGGTATGCCGCCAAGGGGGCAGGCTGTTCATCGGCGAGTTATGCCGATGTCACGGGCGCTACTGTTATCTCATTCAAGGATAATGCCGGCCCGTCTGACGGAGACCTTCTGACCGCCTCCTCCAGCGCCGATCCGACCCATTCGGGCCATGCCAATGTGGTCCAAACCTTTGAGGAAGCCAACAATTTCACTGCCACTTCGACGGTTGCGGCCGGCCAGGACGGCCTCTGGGATTTTTCGCTCTATGATAACGGCGCAGCAGCGAATACTGCTTACTGCCTGAAGATTACCAGGTCCGATAATTCCGATTTGAATTCTTATGCCCAATATCCGGAAATTACTACGGCTTTGCCCGTTTCGTATGACCAATCGGCTTACCGGCTGTTTGCCAACGACGATTCGGCCCAAGTCAATACGTATTTGGCATCGCAGGATACCGGCCATACATTCACATCCGCCGGAGAAGAATTCAGGATCAGGATGCTTATGCATATCGGCGGCCAAAGCTTGGTTGAAGGCATGCAGGATTTTAAGCTGAAATTCGGGGAGAAAACATCTGATTGCGCCAGCGCGGACTTTTCCGAGGTAACGGCCGGAACCATTATAGCATTCAGCGACAATACATCTTTGGCGGACGGAGACTTGATGACCGCCTCATCTACCGGCGATCCGATCCATTTGGGACATACCAATGTGCCCCAGACTTATGAAGAGGGCGATAATTTTACGGCTACAACTACGGTGCCGGCCGGCCAGGACGGCATCTGGGACTTTTCGCTTTATGACAACGGAGCTCTTGCCGGAGCGACTTACTGCTTTAAAATATACAAATCAAATGATTCGGAACTGGACGCTTACGGCCAATATCCCGAAGTTACTATTTACACGCCGCCGGGGATTAATTTCAGCCAGTCGGCTTATAGATTTTTTGCCAATATCGACTCAACAAGCGCCGGGCTGGCGTTAACTTCATCGCAGGATGAAACTTATTCAATGACAACAGCCAGCCAGCAATTCAGGCTAAGATTGTTGATTCACGTAGCCAACCAGGATCTTACCGCCGGAGCCGTAACATTCAAGCTGCAATATGGACAAAAGACTTCGGATTGCTCCAGTGCTGAATACACTGATATAACTCAATCCAGCCAGATAGCCTTTAAAAATAATCCTGCACCGGCCGACGGCGATGCTATGACTGCCAGCACAACGGCTGATCCGAACCATTCCGGCCATACTAATGAGGCGCAAACATACGAGGAAGCCGGAAATTTTACCGCCATATCCACCGTATCTTCCGGCAAAGACGGCATCTGGGACTTTTCGCTTTATGACCATGCCGGCCAGGCAAGCACGACTTACTGCCTGAAGGCGGTTAAATTTGACGGCAGCAGCCTTGATAGTTATTTGCAATTTCCGGAAATAACAACGGCGCCGCCGAAATACCAGATGCGAGGACCGATCAATTTCCCTAAATTTATCAAGTTCAGATAAACAGCGCTAGTTATCCATGGGCGAGTTAACAGTAGAAGCGAAGTCAACATTAAAAACATAATATTGTCATTGCGAGGAGCGAGGGATGAAGCAATCTATAGCAGAAACGTTATTTGTCTTCCAGGCAGCGACCGCATTCCTCCCCCTGTCATCCTGGAGCGACCGAAAGGGAGCGACAGGATCTAATTTCAATTTACAATATTGTTTAATTTTCAATGAAAGTATTCTTAATTTTGAATTTTAAATTTCGAATGAATTTAGAATGGCAGAATGCATTAAATATTAAATCATTTATGCATTAAGATTTGATTCAAAATTAAAAATTAGAAATTGAAAATTCATATCTACGTACATCATCCGAAAATACAATTAATAATTAATTTTTCCCTATCCACATAAGCTTTGCCACAGACAGCCAAATTCTGTTATAATATTACAGCGGAAATATTTTATTTCCGCTGTTTTTTTGCTATAATAATTATAATAGTGTGGATAAATAAATTAGCTATAAAATAGCTAATTTTAGGTATTTTTTAGGCATAGAGAAAAGACCCCCTC
>CAZAFZ010000122.1:0-3578 GCA_964484745.1 uncultured Gammaproteobacteria bacterium
GTGCCGCGCCATCATGCTAAAAAATAAAAACAATATTGAAAAGCATATTTCGGTAGAAATTCTCGCGCAGATCGCCAATAGATATGAACGGGACTTGGAGATTTTAAAAAAGAAAAATCCGGATATTCTGAACGCCAAAGCATCGCTCTGGGAGGGTTATGCGGCCAGGATCTGATGCAATTGAAAAATCCGGAGAAATGAATTATAATATTTAAGCAAATCATTGGAGCTAAAATATCAAAGCGGAATTTCCGAAGCTAAGCTTCCGGGAAGCTTAGCTTCAATTGTTTTATAACAATAATCATTAAAATATGCCGAATAATAAGATAGATGAAAAAAACATAAATGAGGTATTGGAAAGGGGGGTTGAATTATTCTTTCCTAAGAAAGAAGAGCTTGCCAAGCTTTTGATGTCAGGAAAAAAATTAAGGATTTACTGCGGTTTTGACCCATCAGCCCCGTCTTTACACATCGGCAATGCCGTCTTAATCAAAAAGCTCGGCGACTTCCAGAAACTCGGACACCAGGTAATTTTTCTGGTCGGCGATTTTACTGGCATGATCGGCGATCCGACCGACAAGCTGGCCACCAGAAAAAAATTGACCCGGGAAGAAGTCGAGGCCAATGCCAAAAACTACCAAAAACAGGCTGCTGCTTATATAGATTTCGACGGCGACAACCCGGCTGAATTAAGATACAACAGCGAATGGAGCGATCCCCTGACCTTTAAAGACCTCATCGAGCTGTCTTCGAATTTCACGGTCCAGCAGATGATCCAGCGCGACATGTTCCAGGAAAGGATCAGGGAAGAAAAACCGATCCATCTGCATGAATTCCTCTACCCGCTGGCCCAGGGGTATGACAGCGTAATGCTCGATGTCGACCTTGAGATCGGAGGCAACGACCAGATGTTCAACATGCTTTGCGGGCGCGACCTGATGAAAGCTTTAAAGAACAAGGAAAAACATGTTTTGACCATGAAGCTCCTGGCCGACGATAAAGGCGCAAAAATGAGCAAATCCGAGGGCAATGTTGTCTGGCTGGACGATGCTCCGGAAAATATGTACGGCAAAGTCATGTCCTGGCCGGACGGGCTGATCGGAATCGGATTCGAGCTTTGCGCGGATATTCCGTTTGCAGATGCTCAAGATATCTACAAACAGCTTGCGGACGATCAAGCCAACCCGCGCGACCTGAAGATGAAACTGGCCTTCGAGATAACCAAGATCAACCATGGAGAGGAAAAAGCGCAAGCGGCCCAGGAATATTTCATAAAAACGATACAGAAGAAAGAATTGCCCAATGAAGTAAGAAGTGAGAAGGTAGAAGTGAGAAGTATTAATATTGTTGATCTTCTTACTAAAATAAAAATGGCATCATCGAAGGGTGATGCGAGAAGGTTAATTCAACAAAAAGGGATCAGGGTTAATGGTGAAGTAGTGGAAGATGAAAATGCACTTATTGACATTGAAGATGAAGGCATCATTCTGCAAAGGGGCAAACATCAATTTATCAAAGTTATATACAAATAAAATACAATTCGCTAAAAGTTAATCTTAATATTTTTGCATTTTGAATTGTAATTTAAATTTAGATTTTTGAATTTTTAATTTTATATGATCGGCGTATTCGACTCCGGCTTGGGCGGACTGACAATTTTAAAAGTGTTCTTGGAAAAACTGCCGCAATACGATTATATCTATCTTGGCGACAATGCCAGAACCCCATACGGCAGCAAGTCGCAGGATGTGATCTATAACTACACCCGCGAAGCGGTCGATTTTTTGTTTGAACAAGGCTGTGAGCTGATCATTATCGCCTGCAACACTGCTTCCGCCAAGGCCTTGCGCCGGATCCAGCAGGAATTCCTGCCGAAAAATTACCCCGATAAAAGAGTGCTCGGAGTGATCATCCCGATCGTCGAAGATGCGGCCCGCCTTACGAAATCCAAAAAAGTCGGGGTGATCGGTACGCGGGCAACTATCGAATCCGGATCTTACGAGCTGGAAATAAAAAAACTTAACAGCGGCCTTGAAGTCTATGGCCAGGCCTGTCCCCTGCTTGT
This sequence comes from uncultured Gammaproteobacteria bacterium, assembly GCA_964484745.1. Taxonomy (GTDB): domain Bacteria; phylum Patescibacteriota; class Patescibacteriia; order Patescibacteriales; family CAZAFZ01; genus CAZAFZ01. The sequence goes on from CAZAFZ010000122.1 coordinate 2,066, forward strand.
ACCCCTGGTCGAAGAAGGATGGTTGAAAAAACCGGAAACCAGGATGATCCTGAAAAAATATTTAAGACCGTTAAAGCAAAAACGGGTCGACACCTTAATTCTCGGATGCACTCATTATCCTTTTTTGCTGGATGACATCAAGCGGATCATGACAAAAAGGGTTAAGGTGCTTAACTCCCCGGAAATAGTTGCCGAAAAGCTTGAAGATTATTTAATGCGTCACCCGGAAATCGAAGAAAAGATCGGAAAAAACAAAAAAAGAATATATTATACGACCGACGATCCAAAACGCTTTAAAAGTTTCGGCGGCAAATTTTTGGGTTGTGAAATCGGGGCGGTGAAGAGGGCGGAATTATAATTTCTATTGTAAAAGCCAGCGGTACTATTGCTCAATATCCATTCGCCCCCAAGCTTCGCCGAAGCGATTAATCCGTATGCGTTCGCCCGCCTCGGCTTGCACCGGTGGGAGACGGGCATATTAATATCGCAAATTATGTATTTTCTTAACATCATCAAAAGCCATTTAGCGGAAAAAATAAACGAACATGGGAGTAAAACGATTATTAGCGCTAACGATATTGTTAATCCGCCCAATCCCGAATTCGGGGATTTAAGCCTGCCTTGTTTCGCGCTGGCCAAAGAATGGGGCCTAAGCCCGCAGGCGGCTGCGGAAAAAATAATGAAATTGTTTATTGACGATAAATTCATCAAAGGCACAAGCGTGGTCGGACCATATCTGAATTTTTTTCTACGGGAAAACTTAGTAGCCGCCGAAGCATTAAATGATGTTAATTTTCAGGGAGCCGACTATGGGAAGAATAATTCGGGCAGCGGCAAAAAGGTCATGGTGGAATTTTCCAACGTCAACACCCACAAGGAATACCATATCGGGCACTTGCGCAACCTATGCCTTGGCGATGCCGTCAACAGGATCCTGTCCGCCAACGGCTGGACCTCAATTCCTGTTTCTTACGTCAACGATTTTGGGATTCATGTGGCCAAAACGCTTTGGGCATACCAGGAATATTACAAATATGAAAAGCTACCTAAAAACAAAGGTTATTTCCTCGGCAAAGTTTATGTCCGGGCTTGTGAAGAACTGGAAAAAAATGAAATGGCGAAAAAAATGGTCGGCCTGATCATGAAAAAGGTCGAGATGCGCAGGGGCGCTGATTACAAATTGTGGGTTAAAACCAGGTTGTGGAGCATCGAACAATTCGATAAAATCTATACTGAACTCAATATTAAATTCAAGCATTTTTTCTATGAAAGCGAGTTTATCGAGATTGGCAAGGAGCTAATCGGTCAGCTAGTTAAAAAAGGCGTTTTGAAAAACAGCGAAGGAGCTGTCATCGCCGATCTGGAACAGCATAAATTGGGAACGCTGGTTTTTTTAAGATCTGACGGAACCGCGCTTTACCCGGTGTCGGATTTGCCGCTTGCTGTTGAAAAATTCAAAAAATACAAACAGAAGAAATTCAGCAAGAAAGATGCCACTAAAGATTTAGTTGAT
>CAZAFZ010000123.1:0-3578 GCA_964484745.1 uncultured Gammaproteobacteria bacterium
TAATCGAAAAAACTCAGGAACTTATTCCCACAATCAAAAAACTGGATTGTTCGCATTAGCGTTATCTTTCAAATATTGCATCGCATCTATCCAATCGGCCAGATCGCTTTTTCGGCTGACATACCCCTTATAATCAATTTGGCTTCCCCTGCGGATTCCTAAATGCAAGTGTTTCCTTTCTCCGTCAGTTTCTGCCGAGTAGCCCTTGCCTAAAATTGCAATCGTTTCACCGGCAGATATTTTATCTCCCGCCTTTTTTGTTATGCTGGCAAGCTTAAGATGTCCGTATAAAACCGTGATTGGCTTGCCGTCCAGCATGCAATTTTCTATAACCACTCCGCCATATCCCGAAACAAACCTCTTGATCGCTAAAGTGCCGCTGCAAACTGCCATTACCGGAACATCCCTGCCATCCTCATCACTGAATATTTCAAAGTCAGCTCCTGTATGATAGCCTGAAAATCTTTCCGGTGAAACAGGCGAATCGCCCGGTGAAACATATATGCCGAATGGCTTCTTGGTCACACGATTTAAGGCATTATCAAGCGGTTCTGAAAAAACTGATTCGCTTTCTGTCGTGCCGCTGGCTTGCTGTGGAATGCCGGACACGGTATTATTGTCTATATTGTCGGACGGCTGGACAATATTCAGCGAAGATGAAGCTGACTTTGCCTGATTTGCGCTTTCCATATTATTCGGAGTAATTTGAGTTGGCCTGTTATTTTTAACGGTATAAATAAGCCCTATTGCGCCGATAAATAATATTCCAAAAAAAATATAATAAAGCCGTTTTTCTATTTTCATATATGTCTTATTTATAAAATTTCATGGAAAGAGAACTCAACACAACGCTGACCGAAGAAAATGCCATGGCAACTGCTGCAATTTCAGGAGTTAGCAAGATGCCCGTGAATGGATATAAAACTCCTGCCGCAACAGGGATGCCGATAATATTATAAATAAACGCCCAGAAGAGGTTTTGCTTGACCTTGCGCAAAGTAAACGAACTTATTTGAATAGCGCGCACCAGCGCATTCAGGTCGCTCCGTACCAATACGATGTCGCCTGCTTCAACTGCTATATCCGCACCTGTGCCGATGGCAATTCCTATGTCGGATTGCGCCAAGGCAGGCGCATCATTTATTCCATCGCCAATCATGGCAACAACTTTGCCCTGTCCTTGCATATCTTTAACCTGCAGTGCTTTTTCCTGGGGCAATACTTCGGCAATCACCTGGCCAATGCCTAATTTATCGGCAATCGCTCGGCCGGCTGTTTGATTATCTCCGGTCAGCATAATTAATTCCTTGCCCATTGCTTTTAGCGATTTTACAACCTCTGCCGTTTCAGCTTTAAGCTTATCGGCAACAGTTATGATCCCGGCTAAAATACTGCCGACTACTATATAAATAACCGTCTTGCCTTCCTGCTGCAAGGACTCAATCCGGCGCGCAAAGGATTCACTGACGGCAGCCCCGGAGCTAATTGCAAGCTCCTTTTTGCCGATAATAATTTTCTTTTGGCCTACTGATGGAAACACCACCTCCCCCTCAAGCCCGAAGCCTGGCAATGCCCTAAAGTCAGAGACCGGCAATCCGGAAATGCTTATTTCTTCCGCCTTAGCTACAACCGCTTTGGCAACCGGATGTTCCGAACGCTTTTCAAGGGAATAAGCAGCCTGGAAAAAATCAACATCTTTAAGCGCACTATCATCGATCTTCTCTGTATGCGATGCTTTAATTATTTCATAAACCGCTGGTTCGCCAATGGTCAGAGTACCGGTCTTATCGAATATTATAGTTTGCGCATTACTCAGTTTCTCAAGCGCCTCTGCTTTCTTGATCAAAATTCCGTATTGCGCGCTTATTCCAGTGCCGACCATAATTGCAGTCGGAGTCGCCAGGCCCAGCGCGCAGGGGCATGCGATGATCAAAACGGTAATGAAAATCGTCATGGCAAAAACAAAACTCTGTCCGGCAATAATCCAAGCTAAGAATGCTATGATTGCAATCGAAATAACGGAAGGCACGAAATAATATGCGATCTTATCGGCTACCCTCTGAATCGGCGCCTTGGATGCGAACGCATCTTCCATAACTTTCACAATCTGGGATAACATGGAATTCTCTTTCTTTTTCAGCGTTTGGATGACCAAATATCCGTCCAGATTGATCGTGCCGCCGATCACTTCGCTGCCGATTATTTTTTCGATCGGCATGCTTTCTCCGGTCAGCATTTTTTCATCCGCGGATGATTGTCCGCCGGCCACTTTTCCGTCTACCGGAATCTTTTCTCCGGGCTTAACGACAACCAATTCACCGACATTAATTTCATCTATGGATTTTTCGACTTCTACCCATTTTTCCCTTTTCAAATTTTTTTCGTATTCTTCCGCAGATAGTCCCCTGTTTTCCAACAAAAGAGTCCGCGCTTCGTTGGGCTGCAGCTGGACCAGTTTTTTTAAAGCGTCGCTTGTCCTGCCCTTTGAGATAGTTTCCAGATATTTTCCCAAGGTAATAAAAATAAGAATGAAAGCGGCGCTATCATAATAAAGCGGAAAAAGCCCGGTTATGGTTCCTCCATAAAATAAAATCGTCTTCACGACGCTATATAAAAACGCCGCAGCTGTTCCGATAAAAATTAAAGAATCCATATTCGGGCGCATAGCCCCTAAGCTTTTTGCCCCGGATCTCCAGAGGCCCCAATTAATTGCAATGATCAAACCTGATAAAATCAAACCAATAATTCCGCTAATATTAAATAATAATATCGGTAATTCTACTCCCGCGATCATCAGCAGTGATTCGATAAACAAAGGCAAACCTAAGATAATTGAAATTATCAATCTTTTTTTCTGAGCGTTTATCTCGTCATGAATGTGTTCATGCCCTGCGTGGTTCTCCGGCAGATTGCCTGTCCGGCTTTTATGCGTTTGCTCTCCTTCCAAAGCGGCATCATAGCCAAGCTTATCGATTTCGGTAATTATTTGCTCAATGGTTATTGTTTCGGGGTCATATTCAATCTGGGCTTTTTCTGTCGCAAAATTGACCAGCGCTTCTATTACGCCTTGCTTGGATTTTAGAGCACGCTCAATATTTACCGAGCAGGAAGCGCAATGCATACCAATGATATTTAAAATAATTTTCCTTTTCGCCATATTTTTAAAGTTATAAAAAAATTTACTATTCAAACGGAAATGCAAAATGCAAAAATCTAATTTAGGAGTAAATATTATAAATTTTTACGAAATAATATTACCGAAATTTTACATTTTGATTTTTAAATTTTAATTTACTATGAATTTTCCCCACACCATGTTCATCCAGCACGAAAATTGGATTTCTCCGCTTTCTTTCGGTGTGAACTCAATGATATTTTCCCCATAATTCAATTTATTTCTGATGTTGTATCCATGGATAACTATTTCGTTGGTGCAGCCGCTCATCTCAACCACATTGATCACCCACCTGACCGGTATGCCCTTTTTGACCCTCAGTGTGTTCGGTTCATACCCCCGGTAAGTAAGGTTCATATTTACGACTTGTACGTTTTCCGCTTGCTGCTGGAAAACCTGCCGA
>CAZAFZ010000124.1:0-3489 GCA_964484745.1 uncultured Gammaproteobacteria bacterium
GGTAGCCGCCAACGGCAGCTGGGAAGTCAACCGGCGCTATATCCATTCGCTCCATCTCAACTTTGGTTTGCCGGAACCGCTGATCAAATGCTACAGGTTTTCGCAGCTTGAGCTGGCCCAGAAGTATTGGGAAGATCTGGACATCTTTTCCGACGCCCTTTCTTTTGCCTATGCTTCTTTGGAAAGGCTGGAAAACGGGGATTACGGAATTTCAGTTAAAATCCATCTGGAAGAAGGCCGCCTGGAATACCGCGCCAATGAATTCCATAAAGCGCATTCCTACCGGCTTTTGTTCCGGGCCCAGCAGCTCTGCAGCCTGATGTTTGCATTCATGGTCGATAAAGAAAAAGGGGAGGCGTCCAGCCGGGGCCAGCTTTGGCAAAGCTTTAAAAAAGAATTTCGCCAATACCGAAACAATTATCAGATTGCGCGTCTGAATTTATATGACAGTAAATGGACCCGGACAATAGCCCTTGAAAAAATCAAGGAAAAGGCAATCAAAGAATGCGCCAGGGAATTAGTTGAAAAATATTCCCGGCTAGTTATTCAAAAAACATGAACGGGCATAACGAATGCCCGTTTTTAAGTTTATAAAATTTTATGGTTAATTAGGGGTATTTTGCCTTAAGACCCCGCCTTTCATCATAAGAGAGCAGGTTGAGCTCTTTAAAAAGGTAGATGAGTCCCCCACTAAAGGGTGGCGCTTGTCTAAAGACCCTGCCCGGGAATAAAACAATTTTAAAGCCGGATTCCTAGCTTGGGAACCCGGCTTGATATAGATACCGATTAGAGGCCATTATCTTCCGGAGAGAGCGGTATATTTTTTCCGGTAAATGAAACTACCGTGCTTGGCACGATTATCGTGCGATGGCGCAATCTGAGCCGCAGGCACTGATGCGGATCTGCGGTTACAAAACAATTGCAGCAGCATGGACCTTGATAAACTGCCGTGACCTGGAACGGTCCCGGCCCATAAATTTTTTCCATAATTAAACACTTGACCAAATCTCCTTGTTTCATTTTCTCCCCTTTTCACATGGAATTGGTTAAATTGAATCCTGGAGCCCGCCGCATATGGGTGCAGAATGCCTTTTTATACTTTGGAAAAAAATTGGCTTGCTATCGACAAAGATCGGGCTCGATGCCCCGGCTAAATGTGCAGCTCTCGCATCGTATCTTTCGTTGGTGTTTTATCTTTTTCAGATACACCGCCTATTCATATTTTACTAAAGATTCTCTATAATGTTTTGCATGGCAGGCGCCCCGATAAGCTTAATTTGGAGAATTATTAACCTCCAGCTGCAAATATCGGGTGTTTGCAATATTATTTCCGATGCGACTTTTAATTCTTGAAGTTTCCGCCGCCGAGATTTTTCAGGATCAAAACCCCGTTCTTATCGCCGATTATTATGTCGGGAAGATGGTCGCCGGTGACTTCGCTGATGGCGATAGTCGGCTGGCCAAAAAGCGAATTGGAATTATCGTAAACAACTTTTCCCTCGCTGAAATTTCCATTACCCAGATTAACCAAAAGGTTAAGGCCTTTGCTATCGGCAAATATGATGTCATTCCTGCCATCGCCGGTGAGATCGCCTGCGGCAACGAACGGATGGCTGAATAGGGCATTGGCAGTGGCTATCGGCGAAGGTGCCGGTGTGCAGGCCGCCGCACTTATTGCAATTATCAGCAAAATATCAGATATCGCCAATTTTTGCATCAAATTTCCCCTTCGATCTACGGCGTTCAGGATTTCGCCTCTTTTAACCTTTGATTTTGTTTAAACTGAAAGGCCAGACTTCCATGTTCTTAACATAACCTTCCTCAATGGATTTTTTTCTCAGCAAATCCAGGAGCAGGTCCAGTTCAAAAAGCGGAATCGACAGCAAATCTTTATTTTCATATATAATAAGATTTGAAGCTATTTGATCGGGTTCTTGTTCAGTCTTTTTCTGTTTGGCCTGATATTTCAGCCAAAGATTGAAATTTTGAATCCGGGCCTTTATGAATGCGTAATCCGTGACATAATAAGGAAGGTCCACTTTCAGTCCGGTCAATTTCGAGTCCGCCATTAACCCGACCGAATAAGCGAAATCGCGAGCCTGGCTAAAAACCATCAAGCAAGGTTCAAGGTCAACGGTTTCGGGTTTATGAGTGATGAAATTAACAGCGTCCAGATATTGCAAAATATAGCCTTTCGGAGAATGGATCAAGTTTTTGATCTGAGCGATGAATATATCGATTGCTTCATTAAATGTGACGTAAGTTCCAATATCCTTAAGATTGATTGTAACTTGGTACATTTTGCCTCCGTTCGACATGTGTTTAAACGGCGAATTTCCGTTTTTTCCGGTAATCATGCAACTCTTTCGCTGCGGCACCACGCCGTTAAGGTTGGGATATTTTACACTCGCCATTTATTTCGGCCTAACTCGCCCGCATGTCTCGCAATATATCACGTCATTGATGATTTCAATGCCTTCGCTATGCATGAAGCCGCGTGTGAATTTATGCTCGCATTTATTTGCGCAAACATCGCATACTCCCCATTCGCATTCGAGCGTTTCGGTCATATTTCCGCCGCAATGCTTGCAGTGCATCAGCGTAAACCTTAAAGCGGTTACATTATCTATTTCCATGGTAGAATGGAATATAATTCCGGCGGAGCCGAAATAACAGGCATCCCGGATGCGGCAGACAAGATTTTTATCTTCGACCTCGCTACCGCGGAGAATAAGTTGTACTCCGCCGACATAATCCGGCCACGTAACCGTAGCTTTTTGATAAATAATTGTTTTTGTGGTTTTTATCGCACCGGCATAAAAATGGAGCGCCATATATGTCCGGCCATCGATTACATCATCTGTTTCTCGGCCGGCATACGCTACGCGATCGCCGGCCTTAAGAATTTTCCGTAAATCAGATAATACTTTTATTTCGTGATCACTAGTCGGTATAAAAGTATAAAGTCCGCCAATCTTGTCCAGTTGAATTTTCATGCTTCCTCCTTTTCGGGGCAATTAATGCTCTAATTGGATAATAATTATAGCTGTTGTAAAGACCAATTAATATAATTTTTTATCACAAAACCGAGTAATTGTCAATTGTATTTGGCAATATGCATTTAACTTTACATTTTTAATAGTTTATGCAAAACCGCCAAATGTGTGTGCACATTACCAAAGAGTATTGACATGATAAATGATATTTACTATTATTATTAATCTTGGATTAGCGCTTAATAATGAAGCGGCAAGAATCGGATCAACAATAAACAGCTGCACGGACACAGGAGGAGAACATGGATTTAGCGGATTTAGCGGATGATGATATCATCAGATTAATTGACGCTTTGCTAGAATTGAAGCAATCAAAGAAATTTTCGCAAAAGCGTACCGGCGAGCGACCAAAGCGTAAAATGAAGATTAAGGAACCCTGGACATTATTTGTCGAGGCCGAAGCCATTGGCCAGCTAGCGAATATCGAAGCTCT
>CAZAFZ010000125.1:0-3461 GCA_964484745.1 uncultured Gammaproteobacteria bacterium
GCCGCCGGAAAAATCCAAACGCTTCCGACAAGAGTACGGAATGGATAGATACGATGCGGAAATATTAGCCGGAGACAAATACTTGGCTGATTTTACGGAAAAAACCATTTCGGAATTAAGGGCTTGGGCAGATGCCGGCGGCGATAACTGGGAGCGACAAGCCAAAAAGCTCTCCAAGCTGACTGCCAACTACCTGATCAGCGAGCTGTTCAAACACTTGAACGAAGATTGCTTATCCGTCAAAGACATAAAAATAACTCCGGAAAATTTCGCAGAACTCATTGCCCTGCTTTACCAGGATAAAATTAATTCTTCCGCCGCCCAAAAAATACTGGAAACTATGTACAAGAATGGCGGCGATCCTACCGACATAATGTCGGATCTGGGCTTGGAGCAAATAGACGATGAAGCTGAATTGGAAAATGCCATCAAGGCCGTAATACAAAAAAACCCGGTGCAAGCCGAGCAGTATAAGGCAGGCAAAGAGGCGGTTTTGCAATATATGGTCGGACAAACGATGTCAGCCACGAAAGGCAAGGCGAATCCGAAAAAAGTGATTCAGCTTTTAAGGAAGCTGATGCAATGATCCTGGATCGATCCCGCAGAAAGCGGGAGCAGCCACGAAAGGCAAGGCGAATCCGAAAAAAGTGGCGGAGATTCTTAGAAGGCTATTAATGAAATAATGCAAAATATTAAACTCCGAATCACCCGAATTAATTTCCGAATACTCCGAATAGATACTACCAATTAATTGTTATATTAATGTAATTTATAATCCGAATTGTTTGATATTTATTCGGATTAAGTTAATTGTTCGTAGCTGTCATTCGTGGAATTCGGATATAATTTGTAGATTTGCATTATATTATGAATATCTTTTTACTCAGATAATTTTTTATTGTCAGTTCTGTCCCCTCGAATATTTTATCAGGCAGCTCATCAAATTTAAACCATTTCCACTCGGACGTTTTCAACGGTTCGAGTGCTTTGGGTTCTCCGCCTTTATAGCTGCCTTTCAGCCCGATGTTAACATAATGCTTGCCGTCGGACTCAATATACCTCATTTCATCTGCTAATGAAATAAGCTCGAATTCGTCAATTTCGAGCCCTGTTTCTTCGGCAACTTCCCTTCTGGCCGCTTCCGTTATTTTCTCTCCGAATTCAAGATGGCCGCCAGGAAAGCTCCACTCGCCGGTTCCGTGCGAAGCGATCCTTTGCCCCAACAGCAGCTCTCCGCTTTCATTCATGATCATCACTCCGATGCCGATGCGGGGAAAATTGTTTGTTGTTTCCATTTTTTTCTGGATTCCCGCTGGAGTTTATCCCGATGCACATCGGGGCGGGAACGGTATTGAATTAAAAATGGCGGCACGGAATATGCCTCCGTGCCGCCTTTTGGTATATAAATTTTTGGTAGCTCCTGAGTTCATTTCAATTTCATCCTAAATTTACAAATTAATTTTAACATTTAATTCTTATTTTTTAAATATTGGCTAAAAATAATAATTATTTAATATTAGTTAAATAATTAAACTTAAGTTGTGTTAAAACACAATAAAAATATTATCCGTCAAATTGAAGCACTTATTATGCCATATTTTTAATTATAGACAAATGGAGTTGCTTGTTACGATTTACGAGTTGCATGGTCAGATCCGTTTCAGCCACTTCAACACTCCCCAGGCGATCATGCCGCCGGTAAGCGCGGTTGCGAATTGCGGCCAGCTCATCATTTGGGCTACCTTGAGCGCTAATTCGGATTTAATCATGAGAGGCGTTATGAAGGTTACGCTGCTGAATAAAAAGATGAATTTAATGGTAGCTGCGGCAATTACTCCGATCCAATAACCTTTAAATTCGTCCTTCAGATTATTGTAGAACCAATCAATAACTAATATGAAAACAATATTGCTGATCATGATGAACGGGACAGCCGGCGCTAATGCTGCCGGTATCAATCCGCCCGCCAAAGCCATTATGCTCGGTATCAATGCTAAAACCATCGCGCTGCGGATTCCGATCAAAAACAAAGCAATGACCAATATAGCATTTACGATCGGCCCGGTGGCCCACTGCAAATGGATATAGAAAGGCAAGATTGTCGCGAACGCGCCAAGCGCCAGGAATTGGGCGATTGCGCCGGCATTAACGCCCGTAATAACTCTTTCTTTGATATAATGCATAATGTTAACTATATAATATTTATATGATGAATAGAAATACTAAATCCTAATATCTAAATTCTAAACAAATTCGAATGACCGGATCCGCCTGCCGGCGGACAAAATCCAAAACATTTTTGGATTTTAAATATTTTCCCGCATCTCCCAGCGAATATGCGGAATCCCGCTTACCAAAGAAAATGCAAAGGCGGGAGATTTTGCGCTTAGAATTTCAAAATAATATTAATATGCTTAACATTCGTTGCAAATATCTGGGGCATTCGGATCCGCCTCCGCCGGCTGGCGGATGGCGGAAATCCGTAGATCCGGATTTTATTATTCAGTAACAATTGCGGCTTTGGCCACGATGCCGTACAAATCATTGAGTTTTTTGGCCAAGCCTCTGATCTGGACGCCGGTACCCTCTACAGCGACGACGATCATACCTGTGCAATTCGTAATGCAGGATCTTTGCACATTGACCCCAAGGCGGGCCATGATCAAATGGCCATTATCCGTTAAGATTTGCTGTACATCTTTGGCATGGGTTTGCCTGTCTTTGACTAAAATGGTAATTGAAGCCAAATACTTTTTTATTGCCATAAAAATATTTAAAATTATCTTAGATGTTTTACTGCTTCTTAAAATTGCTGCGTTTGACGTATTTCGTATGCAAAACAGCATGCGCCGTTTGATGCCCTTTATTTTCCAGCCATTTTAAAACATCCAGGACTCCCTGGTTTTCGTGGGCTTTTCTCAACTTTTTTGAACTGTCAATCGCGTAGATCCCTTCCATGCGCAGCTGCCGGATCAAAGGCGTGGTTGGAATCGGCTGGCCGCCGCCTCCGATGCATCCGCCGACGCAGGCCATTACTTCGATATAATCATATTCCTGCAGCCTTTCCAGGACAGGCTCAATATGGCCTATTCCGCTCACTACCGCAACTTTGTATTTATTTTTGTCTATTTCCACCGTCGCTTCTTTTACCCCCTTAACTCCTTCAATGCCGCGGACTTCCTTGAATTCAAGCCTGGACTTGCAAAGAGTGCCTTTTCCGCAAGCCAGAAACTGGGCCGTGCGCAAGGCCGATTCCATTACGCCTCCGCTTGCCCCGTAAATCGCAGCCGCGCCGGTTGATTCTCCCAATGGGTTATCAGGTTGATTTTTCGCCAATTTTACGAAATCAATTTCATTTTTTTTGATCATCCAGGCTAATTCCCTGGTGGTAATCACATAATCAACCGGTTTGTTGCCGTTAATGCGCAATTCCTGCCTCTCCGCCTCGAATTTTTTGGCCG
>CAZAFZ010000126.1:0-3344 GCA_964484745.1 uncultured Gammaproteobacteria bacterium
TTTTGCGTAATTCTGCAGCGGAATGCCGTCAGTAACGTTCACCAGCCTGAGGCGATAAGTCTTGCCGGAGGCTGCATAATCGGTTTTTACCGAAAAAACGAACTCGGTAAAATAATCATTCGGCAAAGTGAACGAGCCGGTCGTGTTGGTATTTTCATGCCAGCGGCCGTAGATAAAATTATAAGTGCTGAAAGCCGCTTTGTAGGCCGAGACGGTATCCCCGGTATTTCCGGATAATCCGAGGCCGTAGCTCACTGGCGTAGCGGCCCCGACGTCAAGCCAAATTCCCGGCGCATCCGTATAGTTTTCATATTGCAGCTTATAAACTTTGTTGTAGGCATAATCGCCTCCGGTATTTTCGATTTGGAATCTGGCATTTAGCCTTTCACCGATATATAACCCGGTTGAAGTTGCATCAATGGCAAAGTCGGCCGTATTGCTATTAACATTATTTCCGTCGTCATTTTCAAGTAAAAAGGATTTTTGCCTAAAATATGGAGCCGCGCTGGTTGTAGTGGAAACCTCGTATGTAGAAGACGAATAGTTGCCGGCCAGATCAAAGGCCCAAATTTTAAAATGATAAAGAGTGCTGGAAGCCAGATTGATGACTGTGGTCGTGGCAGTATTGTTATAATTTTTGTAATCAAGGTCCGGATCGTCGTGTTCCAGGCTTGAAGTCGAAACCGGAGAAGATGATGAATAGTATATCCGGTATTCCTTGAAATTTGGCTCGCTGGACGATGCGCCGAAAGCGATGGTGGCGCTATAGCTGTTTTTGCCGACAACCGTTAAGCTGCCAGGCGAGCCTGGCGGCGTCATATCGACATAAACGTTGGGGACGGTCAAATTGAATTTTGCCCAGCTTGAACACTTGCCCTCGTCATCGCAGGCCAGAGTCTGCCATTTATAGCCGGTGTCTGGATCCGGGGAATCGGGAATCGAAGTGATGCTGGCCGTAGCGGTGAATGGAGTGATGCTGTAATCGCCCGGCGAACTGGATGCCATCAGCCAGATTTTCGAATTGCAGGAGCCGAAAGATTCCCCGGAGGCGCAGTACTCGCCCGGCTGGACCGTGCTGGTGGCGAAAGTGCTGGTTGAGGAGATGAACTGGACATACAAGCCGATTATCTCCGAAGTATCGACGTCTTTAACCGAAGCCCTGAGCACGACCGTATTCTGGCTGGTCCAGCCGGCATTGGCTATCGTAGTGGAAGCGTCGCTTTTGAACTGGGCCAGCTGGTAGGGCGTTTGCGGAGCCGAATTGCCTTTGGTAAAAGCGAAGGCAGTGCACTCATCATCACGGTCAAATGCTCCCGTCGTTGTAGCCAAAGCGGTCCAAACCTGGTTCGAGCCTGGATTGGCGACCGGATTGTAAAAACGGTTGGAAGCCCCGTCCCAGAATATCGCGGAGAAATCAATGTTATCGTCCTGGTAAAGGGCGATGAACTCCTGCTCGTTGGGATCCTTATATGTCCGCACCCTGGTGAAAGTAGTCGAAGCGGCGCCCGGCACGGACAAGCTGGAAGCGTCAAGCGAGTTGGAAGAAGTTGTGATTACCCTGTATTTCGGTGTTGCGCTGGTGTTCTCATTGTAAGCCACCATACCCTTGCCGCTTTTGTAGAATATGACCGAAAAAGGCTTTTGGGCATAGTTTGCTTCGTCATAAAGATCGGATGCCGAGATATTGTCCCCGTTGGTCGCGAGCGACCAGGCCGGCCCGCTGGAAGCGACGCTCAGCTTGACAACATTCAATTCATCGGCTGTGTCCCTGCCGGCGAAATATGCGATGCCTGTTCCGCCCGGATCAGCGGAAAATTCGCCGTGCACCAAAGCCGTGCTCCAAAACGCGGCACTGGTCGTAGCTGTGCTGAAAGACAAACTGCTGTTATCGGCGACGAATTGGCGGGCAATCGTATCGGCCGAAGTCAAACTATTGTGGTAATTGACCGCGCCATTGGTGTTGTTGCTCGGATCGAAGAAAGCATCGCCGGAAAAATTATCGATGTCGACTTCATCAGTAGAATGTTCTTTCCAGGTTATCCATGAATTGGAATATGTCGAACCGCCGTAATAATACGATGTACCGATATCCTGCGTATCGTCAAAGGTGATTAAAATATAATTGTCGGTGCTTGGCCTTCTAACCAGCTTTGAACCGACCAGGATTGCGGATGGATTTGGCCCGGCGGATTCGGATGCCCAGCCGCCAGCAGAGTCCCAGGAATACACCTGCGTGCCGCTTGAACCGTTATTGCTTCTAACCACGAAAAATTCGCTGCCGGAAAGGGCGGCGATATCCCCGGATATCTTATCGGCATTTGATGCCGAGGCGTAAGTTGCGCCCAGCTGCGAACTGTTGACGAAATCGTTCGCCGCCGCCCTGTAAACGGTCGCCCACCATTCCTGATTGGTGCCGTCCCAGGTCTTAACCAGTATGCCGACCTTGCCGCCATCATCCGAACGCACCGCCCGGATATGACGGATGTGGTCGCCCGAATCGGTTCCTAATAGCGGCCCATTTTGTTCCGACCCCCATGAACTGCCGGTCCATAAACGATAAAAGAGCCGCTGGGTATTTTTTGTATAAAATGCTACCCCCGGAGTGGATTGGACCGCGTTAGTCATAACGGAAACATAGGTTGAACTGGCCTTATTGCCGGCCAAGTCATAGGCCCAGATGCTGAAGTAATAAGTCGTTTCCGGCTGCAATCCGTCGATGGTCGTAATGGTCGCGCCGAAAAAATCGATATTTCCCAGATTCGAGTCATCCGCCGGACCGAAAGAATAGTCGCTCTCGGTCGGCGGGCTGGTAGTGGAATAATAGATCTGGTACATGCTAAAGTTCGCTTCGGTCGTGGTCGCCCCGAAATTCAATGTTACGCTATTGGCTGTTTTGGCGTTCTCGGAAAGTTCTCCCGGACTGGTCGGATCATTGATGTCAACTTTGATATTAGGCAAACTGGTATTGTACTTCACCCAATCCGTCGCGCAATTGCCAAAGCTGTCGCAGGCCAGGACCTGCCATTTGTAGCCGCTTGCCGAATCATCAACCCCGGTAATGCTGACCGTGTCGGCAAACGGAGTAATGCTGTAATCGCCCGGCGAACTGGATGCGACAAACCATATTTTTGTCCCACAATCGGTAAAATTGTCTCCGTATATGCAGGCATTTGTCGGCTCGGTCGTGGCGGTAAGGAAAGTGCCGGAATGCGGGATGAATTGGAAATGACCGGGCAGGTTGCCGCGCTCAAATATTTGCGGCGTGCGGCGGCGCCGCGGCGAATTTATTCCTAATCCGGACGTTTGAACTCAATAATTTTTCGAAACACCTGCGCAACCATGAT
>CAZAFZ010000127.1:0-3312 GCA_964484745.1 uncultured Gammaproteobacteria bacterium
GGAAGGTGCCGGTTGGCCGCCGTTTTGTCCGGTTCGGGCAAATCCTGCCGAGGGGCCTGTCCAGCCGATCCCGGTAAGATAATTCAGGAAAGCATCTGCCCAAACATAAGTTGTATGCAAGCTGTCAAAAGGCAATGGTATTCCCCATCTGACGTTTTTTCTGGAAAAAGAAATATCATGCAGCCCTTCCTGCTGGTAAAAACTGACTATTTCATTTTTTCTTTCTTCGGGAATGATGGCCAATTCGTCGCTGGCGATCCGGCGATAAACCTCCTTGCCGTACTTTGACATTTTAAACATGTAGGATTGCTCTTTCACCTTTTCCGGAGCGGCGTTATGGTCGGGGCAAAGGCCGTTGACAAGGTCTTTTTGATGCAAAAATTGTTCGCAGCCTCGGCAATACAAGCCCTCATATTCGCCCAAATATATATCCCCTTTCTTATATAAATAGGCAAGCGCATCCTGGACGGCCGCAACATGGTGGGGTGCGGTTGTCCTCAGAAAATTATCATAAGATATGCGGAGCTTCTGCCAGGCATCCTTGAATTGGCTGGCAACCGAGTCGGCGAAATGCTGGGGATCCTGCTCGAGGGCGACCGCCCGCTCTTCGATCTTGGAGCCGTGCTCATCGGTGCCGGTAAGGAAAAAAGTTTCGTCTTTGATCAAGCGATGATAGCGGGCCAAAACATCGGCTGCAACCACGGTATAAGCATGTCCGATATGCGGCACATCATTGACGTAATAAATCGGCGTTGTAATATAGAATTTTTTCTTGCCTTTGGCTAAGATACTGCTGGACATATGCATGCTTTATCTAATTGGAGCAAAATGCTTGGAAATATAATTATTGCGCCCTAATAAAGGCCTGGCTCTCGCTTAGAATTGATCCTTAAAAAATCGGCAGCCGACAGATTATAAACGATCCTGGATAAAATTTATGCATTGCCGCCCAAGCCGCGGCGAAGGGCCATCTTGGCTTTTTTATAATCACCAAGGTGCCAAACATTACCGATGTCTTTTTCATAAATTGGGCTGGCTGGAATGTCTTGCACGGCAAGCTTAACCTTGTTGCCTTGGATTTCCACTACTGAAAATATTTTTGCCGGATCTGTTTCGTCATCCAAAACAATAACATCATCGCCCATGCCTATCATTTTCTTTTCCTTGCTCATATTCTTGGAAAAATACTCCTTTATGTCTATATAGTGGGGATCCATCCCGCCGTGATATTCCATGGTGTTTAGCTTCTGTTTATATAGTTCCGCCATAGTTTTGTATTAATAATAAATTACTAAACAATTTCATTAAATGCTATTTTCCGATAATAACGGTAAATTCTCCTTTCTGATGCTCCGGGCTTGATTTGACAAGCTCTATGATATTCTTAAGCTCTCCGCGGTATACGGTTTCATGCATTTTGGAAATTTCCCTGGCGACGACGACCGAAGTGAATTTAACTTCGCGTTTTTTTCCTTTGGCTTTTTCGCGGATATATTTGAATGTAGTCATCTCTCCGCTTTCTTTGTTTTTTTCTCCCTTGGCGCCCTGCAGCCTTTTTTCAAGGGTCGTCAATTCTTCCAGAAATTTTACGATCCTATGCTTTGATTCGTAAACGATTACCGGATATTCGCTTTCCGCGATTTTATCCAGAAATGATTGCCGGCCTTTTTTGTGCGGCGGGAAGCCTAAAAAAATGAACTTGTCGGTCGGAATGCCGGAAATCGACAGGGCGGCGGTTACCGCCGAAGGTCCCGGAACCGATTCGACGCTGACTTCGGTTTTGCCGCCTTGAGCGCTGAATTTTTCAAAAACTTTCTGCACTAGTTTTCCGCCGGGGTCGGAAATGCCGGGTGTACCGGCATCGGAAACCAAAGCCAGATTTTTGCCCTCAGATAATAAAACCAAGATATATTCGGTCTTCTTCAAGTCAGAATGTTGATGATAGGAAACGGTTGGCGTCTTGATGTTGTAATGCTCCAAAAGTTTCCGGGTAACCCGCGTATCTTCGCATAAGATAAAATCAACCTCCGAGAGTACCCGCAAGGCCCGCAAGGTAATATCTTCCAGATTACCGATTGGCGTGGCTACTATGTATAAAGTAGGCATATGTTATAATCCGAATACTACGAATGATTTATTTTTATCCGAATAGATATTACTTAATTCGGATGACAATATAAATTAATTACTATATTATTCATCTCATTCGGATGTAATTAATATCATTCGGATTGTGCTAATCCGGGGCATTCGGATTCCATTTGCAGATTCGGATTATTTACTACTAATGCTTCTATATCTCTTCCCTTCTTTCCCTCACGTACTTGCTCCATTCTTCGGTTATTTCCACAAAAATCTTAAAAGGAGTTTCGATGATGAAATCAAGGATGAAAATAAATACATTGATTTTGGAAAATCTTTCCGATATCCATTTGCCGACCTCGATGATCGGAGTATAAAAGAAGTTGGAGAAAAAAGAAAGGATGGTTTCGCGCGGCTCGATAACTACCAGCTCCTTGACCCTGCGCCTGATGCGGATGCTGAAAAAGCTGATCAGGGTTAGGAAAAATAAAAATATGATTATGCTCACGTAGCTGAAAGCTATCTCCCGCAAAACCCAAACAACCGCGCCGAAAGAAATCGTGAACGTGATGGCGTACATCAACCCGAAAAAGGTGTTGAACCGGCGGTAAGGCTTGCCCGGCTCCTTGAGCTTATAGGGTTCGCTCCGTTTTTTTTCCAGGAACATGATCTGCTCGATGCCTTCGACGATCTTGGCCGAATTGGCTTCTGAAGGAATCGGCGTAAACATGACTATCAGGAATAAAAGCAGCGGCGGGAAAATGACGTTAATTATCAAGGATAGGTAATTTATCTGCTCTCCGAAAAATTTCGTGGCCGGAATTTCCAGAATGAACACGATGATAGATTTGGTCAAAAAAATGTAGAAAATGCTCCTGGCCGCAGCTCCCCAAAGCTTGGAATTCGTCGCCTTATACAGCTTGTCGCAGATCCTTTTGATCGCCCGGGGGAAAGATTTCGGATCTCTTTTGATATTATTGTAGACATGGACCGGATCTTCGCTGATAACGTCTTTCAGGATAGTGAATAAAACGGTATAGCGCTTGGCTATCCTGTCAATCTGCTTGGCCATCGGATGCTCCAACTGGGACCGGATCGCTTCGTAAAGCGGACCGATACTCCTGGAAACCTCATCGATTTTCTCCTTGCCGGCATTTTTCCAGTCCGCCATAAAGTATTTCAGCAGAATGAACGAAAACATGAATAACTTCTCAGCCAATCTCGAGGCAA